>JAADYV010000303.1 GCA_010092855.1 Chloroflexota bacterium
GGATCTAGAAATCTTGTTGTTGCGCGTAGTATCCAAAAAATTATCCACGGGGAAAAACAACAAGTGGCGATCTGAAAGTGGCAGACAGAGCTGATGCAGTCCACGATCGATTTGACAGTAGGCTGTAGCGAGCGTTTGCATCCGGGCTCGTGGTGTCAAGCGTGTGTAGCGTCTGGACAAGATGGATGTATGGATAGGACGTGGAGCGTTAAGGAGGCTTGTCACCAAGCCATTCGGCGCTCATCAAGACCGTCGCATCAGCAAAATGAACATAGTACACACGGTGGGTTCGGCCCCTGAAAGACACGCGCCGCGAGGGTAGTTAGCGGAAACCGTTGGTCGTCAATCGCGAGCCAATAGTTCGTTTCAGTCGGCAAATCTTCGACATCCAGTTGCGCCTCGCCCGTGACGGAATACAAGGTAGGGGTCTCCGCCATGTCATCTAACACATCGGGTAACCAGGCGCGCACCGCTGCATAACGGAACTGGGCCCACAGAAACCAACCCAGCAGCAACAAACTGCTACCCACGAACAGAGGGCGGTACCAGGCGTCAAGCCCTTGCTGCAAACGCTCAAACACGCCCAACGCATAGAGGACACCCGCCACCAGACCGATGACGATCAGGCGCACAATGGAAGGAACGTGCAGGGGCGGCACCGTGTTGAGATCGTCAATGAACATGTCGCGCATGAGTGCCAGTTTCTGGTGTTGCTGGGGCGACAAACCACCACGACGATTCTGGGCCAGATCGTGGGCAGTGAACTCCATGGCGCGTGCAAGGGCGGTATTATGGCGCTGAATCGACATGAGAGACTATTTGTTTCCCGACACAGCGGATAGTGATGACGCATGTGTTGTAATCGGGAGAGAGCGTAACGCTCAACTAATCAAGGGCTGCACAAGTCCCCGGCATACGTCACGCTGGAGGGGGTGTGTGAAGCTGACTTGAATGGGAGACGAGATGGTCTTTCGCATGGTGTTGTTTGTCTGGGAGTTTGTGCTTGATCTCGTCGCGGTGCTGCGGATGACCGATGACGAAAAAGACCTTGAAATCATGCTGTTACGGCAGCAACTGCGGATTGTCGAGCGCAAACAGGCGCGCGGACCGCAGATCCCGCGCTGGCAAAAGGTGCCGTTGGCGGCGTTGGCGGTACGATTGAAGAACAAAGTGAGCAATGCGCACACGACACTGGCGGAAAGCGTACGGTTGTTCAAGCCTAACACACTCATTGGCTGGCCCCTACACGCTGATGCTGCGCGCGGTGGATTCGTGATCGTCAGGCCGCGGGGCGCTTCCTCAGCCTGAGTCCATGTCCGCCGCGCTGACGGCCTGCGGTCCGCACCGGCACATGCTTGCCGCGGCAGGCGGCCCTGGCTGCGATGCCAGCCCAGGCAGTCGTGCAGGGCAGTGGGGCTAGACGGCCAGCTCAGCCGGGGGATGCGCCTTACCGCGATGTAAATACAATTTAAATACAACTTAACGCGAAATTTAAAAGAAGTCTTCCATTCTTACGCCGTATGCGCCTCATCGTTCCGCTCCGCGTTACGCTCACCTGCTATCATCCGCCACGTTGCTGGCCAGCATGAAAGTAATCGCACCAATTACACAAACAAGGAGAACGCAATGAAACGGAGCATAGCGGCAGTTCTGTTGGTGGTGGCGCTGGGGGCCGCGGTGGCCCTGCCCGCCGCCGCTCAGGACATGATCGGGACGGAAATCACGTCCATCACCACGGTTTCTCTGGCTGGCGAAGCCACTACCGTCGCGGACGCCCCTGGCAACAGCTCGTTTGAAGGCAGCAGCTTCACCATCACCTTCCTGGGCCTCACCGAAATGATCACCGCCATCGAAGCTGGCGGCATGACGATCCCGGTTGAGAGCGCGATCCCCGCTACGGTGGTGCCGCGCCGCAATCCAGCAGACGACACCCGCCAGGTAGGCTGGTATCAGGGCAGCGTCAATCCGAACGATAATACTATCACCATCGCGGCGACCGGCCCGCATACCGCTGAAGAACTGCTCAACACCAACAGTGTGATTCGCGGCCTGGATAATGTCTTCCAGAACGAGGGCGCCACCGTCGGCGATACCGCGTTCCAGGGCAACCAGGCCATCGAACGCATCGACTTTCTGCTGGAAGCGCCCGTGATGGCGGGCGACGACATCGCTTTCGCGGTCTTCGAAAAGGGCCCGGCAGGCGCAAATCATGACGCCTTCGGGATCGCGGCCATCACCGCCGTGGACGATGCGGGCAACCCGGCGGCGTTTGGTCCCCTGTACCAGATTCCGGCTGGCTGGGGTCAGCCCATCCTGGCGCAGTACCCGCCCTACATGGTGCTGAGCAATGGCGACGATGGCAGCGGCGGCACGCCGACCAGCCTGACGCTGCAAGCCTCGGCCCAGACAATGGGCGGCATCCTGTTCCGCACCTCGGAGCTGGTTGAAGCGGGCACCGAAGTCTACGGCTATGCGCTGGTGGGGCCGGATGTCACCTGCTCACCGGAAGAACTGATCGATGTGCTGGCGGCGTGCTACCCGGCCACCACCGGCAACGAAGGCGGCCTGGACCTGGTGAGCGCCAATCTCGGCGCGCTCATGCTCGGCGGCTAATGACGGTCTCACCGCCACCAGGTGTGGCGTTCAAGGTGAGATGCCTTCTCCTCATCTAGGCAGGCGCCCGGCAGGTCCGGGCGTCTGTCCGTCAGGCCGCCGGTGGCTCAGGCCGGCCCGCACTCCGCCAGCAACTGCGCGAGCGTTGCGACCAGGTCGCGCTGACGCCCGCGATCCAGCGCGGCGGCCAGCTCAGCGGGCGCCAGCTCGCGCAGCAACTGGCTATGCAGATCATCCAACACGGCATAGCTCACTGGCGCGGCTTCGGGGTGGTGGCGAGCCAGCACGAGCAGCTCCGCGGCTTCTTCCGGCTGCTCGAAGAACAGCTTCCATTCGATGGCAGCGGGCAGAATATCAAGCTGCGGCGGGCTGGCGTCCAGCGCCTGCACCGTCTGCAAGCCCGCGCGCAGCGCAGCCCGTGCGGCGTCCTGCTCGCCCAGCTTGAGGTGAATGCGGGTGAGGTAACTCAGGTTCAAAACCTGGTCGGGCACCAGGTTGAGCGCCTCAGCGTGGGCCTGGCTGGCCCGGATGTGGCGCTGCGCGGCCCGGTAATCCGCGCGCAGATAGGCGACCTTGCCCAGCCCGTGCAGACTATTGGTCAGCCAGCGATAGTTGTGAAGCTGTTCGGCCAGCTTGCCGGTCTTCTCGTACCATGTCTCGGCTTCGGCCAGGCGCCCCTGGCGCAGCACCAGGTCGCCATGATCGTAGTAGGCCCCGGCCAGCAGGCTGTATTCGCCCAGTTCCTCGATCATGGGGATGCAGCGGGCAAAAGACGCTTCAGCCGTCGCGAAGTCGCCCTGGTCCGAGGCCAGGTTAGCCACGTTGAGCAGACAGTAAACCACAATATCGACTGCACCTGCGGCCTGTGCGGTCTGTTCGGCGGTGGAAAAATACTGCTGCCCGGCCTCGAAATGGCCTTGCATGCACGCAACTGCGCCCAGGTTCATCAACATCGTCGCGATCGGGATCGCGTCGCGCAGCTCCTGCGCAATGGCGAGCGCGCGCTGGTAGTGGGTTTCCGCCTGACGGTAGTCACCGCGCAGCAGCAGCGCGCGCGCCTTCAGCGACAGCGCGGGCAGCAGCGCGCGTGGATCATGGGCTGCTTGGCCCAGCGTCAGCAGATCGTCGATCATTTGCTCCGAGCGCACCGTGTCGCCGCGATCGCGGTAGATCACCGCCAGCCCGTGCAGCGCGTGGGTCTTGGCGGATTCCCGCTCGCGGCGGTCGGCCAGCGCAATCGCCGTTTCATAAGCGGCCTGTGCCTTGTCGCTGTCTCGGTAGCGATAGGCGTCGCCCAGGTAGTTCCACAACGTCATGCGCACTTCGTCATCGCCTGCGAGGGCGCCTTCGGGTGGCAGCAATTCCAGGCTGCGCTCGGCCAGATTGCGCAAATCCGTATACGCGCCGATGCGGCGCAGCTGCTGCCCTGCGATCACGGCGTAGTGCAGCGCGCGCTCGACATCCCCGGCGATGCGCCAGTGCTCGGCCAGGCGGCGCGCCTGCGCCGCGTCCTGCGGATAGACGGCCTCAATCGCTTGCGCCAGGCGCCGGTGCAGCGCCGCCAGCTCGGTGGGCGGCAGCATCGCCAGCAACACTTTGCGCAGCTTGTCATGACTGAAGCGCCACCGGTTATCACGATTTTCGAGCACGGCTGCATCGGCGCAGGCATACAACCAACGCGGCAAGTCAAAAGGCGGATCGGCGGCCTGCTCCAGCAGGCGTGGATCGATCTCCTGCCCGGCAACGGCGGCTAGCCGCAGTGCAGGTTGCGCCCAGGATGGCACGTAGTCCAGGCGCTGCTGGATCACCTCGACGACGCCGCGCGGCAGCAGAACATCCGGCAGAACAACCGGCTCGCCCACGCGGGGCGGGCCTACCTCTTCGATCACATAGCGCAGAGTCTCGACCAAAAAGAAAGTGTTGCCGTCGCTTTCGGCTTGCAGACGTCGCACCAGCCCCGGATCGCTCCCGGCACTGCCGAGCATAGCCTGGCTAAGCTGCTGGATGGCGGCGGGCGCCAGGCGCTCTAGCTGCATCACCGGTAGATCGCTTAGCTGCTCTGGCAGGGCAGCGGCCTCGTCGCTGCGATAGCTCGCCACCACCAGCAGCGGCAGCGCGCTCACCAACCGGCTCAGGCGCCGCAGCACAGCGAGACTCTCATCAGCCCACTGCACATCTTCCAGCACCAGCAGCACTGGCTGTGCCAGGCGGCGGATCAGGCTCACGAGCACATAGGTCAGCCGCTGTTCCACTTCGCCCTGAAAACGAGATGCGGCGCCCGGCGCGGCGTCCGTGGCGGCCTGCTCGCCCCGCAAGAACGTCTCCAGCACGCTGGCTTCCAGCTTCGTCGGCTCGGTCATCACCGCCAGGTGGGCCAGCGGCGCCTGCCAGAGCTGGTAGGGCAGATCGCTCACCGGCGCGCACTGGCCACGCAGCACTACGGCGCCCGCTGTCAGCGCCCGGATGCGCAGCTCTTCAAGCAGCCGCGATTTGCCGATGCCCGACTCGCCGCCGACCAGCAGAGCCTGCCCCCGCCCCGCGTTCACGGTCGCGTCCAGCGCCGCCGTCAGCCGGTCCAGCTCCGCCTGCCGCCCCACGAAGGGCGCCGCCTGGAAATAGCTGGCGCGAACGGGCGGTTGGTCGATGGCAGGCATATTGGCGATGGCCGCCAGCGCCGCTACCACGTCGGCAGCGTCGGAATACCGGTCAGCGGGCGCTTTGGCGAGCAGCCGCGCGCAGACGGCCCGCAGCCGCTCATTGTCCAGGCCGGTCAGGTCCGGCGGCTGGTTCAGAATCGCCAGAACGTCGCCGTGTGCGAAGGGCGTCCGCCCGGTGAATACCTCGACGATTATCATGCCAACCGCATACAGATCAGATGCGGCCAGGTACCGCTGTTCGCGCAGCATTTCGGGCGGCATGTAGGCGGCAGTCCCAACGAACTCGCCCGTGGAAGCGCCCGGCACGGCCAGCCCAAAATCCACCACCCGCACGGTCCCGTCGACCACCAGCACATTGCCCGGTTTCAGGTCGCGGTGCAGAATGCCGCGCCGGTGCAGATAGGAGAGCGCCTGAAGCAGTTGGATCAGCAGGCGCAGCCGGGTGGCGAAATCTGCCGCCCGCGCAGCCTGGACAATCGTCTGCGCGTCTGGCAGCCACTCCAGCGCCACAAAGGGGCGGCGTTGCGGGTCGAAGCCGTAGTCCAGCACGCTGATGATGTAGGGGTGGCGCAGCCCGGCCAGCACGCTGAATTCATGCGCCAGCGAGTGCAGCACCGTGGCCTCGGTCGCAAGAGACAGCGCCACCCCCTGCAGCCGTTCGACGACTTTTAGCGCGACCGTATCGCCGGTCAGACGATCAACGGCACGGTAGACCGTCCCCATCCCCCCGGCACCGACCGTCTCGATGATCTGATAGCGCTGCATGAGCACCCCGCTCAGGACTGCGATCGCTGGTGGTGGGCGTGCGGATGGGGGCTCCGGCGCGGCTGCTGCGCCGCCCGTTGGCCCAGCGGCAGCGAGAGGCTGACATCAGCTTTCCCCGCCAGCGCCGCCGCCACCTCAGGGGCAGGCGTGGTCACCACCAGCGCACAGCCCGCGTAGCCGGGAATCAGGACGCGCGCGTGATGCGTTTCGCGGACGTTTTCCAGCAGGAACAACAGGCGCTTGCCGCGCTGCCCGTTGTGAAACTGCCACGCCAGGTGATCGAGCGTGCTGGTGCTGCGCAGCACGCTCACCCGGATGGCGTCCAGCCACAGGCGCAGCACGCCATCCAGATCATCTGCCGTGCGCAAAGCTCCCCACAGGATGCCATCCGCGAAGAGCTGGTGCGTCGCGTCGTCATGCGCCAGGCACGCGATCAGCCCGGCTGCATTCTGCTGGCCTTCATCGTGGATGACGGCGAACAGCGGCTGCTGCGACGCCTGCTTCAGGGCCGGTTGCAGCAGCGTCAACGCTGGCTCATACTCGGCAGCAGCCCGAACCGGCTTCGGCAGCAGGCTCCGAATCTGCCTGGTGTCCGACGAAGCGGCGACCGCCGCTGGCTGCGAAAACTCACCGCGCCGGATGCGGTTGTAGGTGAGGCGGACCTCGGCGCCGGGCAGCCGCTGGTAGTCGCGCTCCAGCAGCCGCACCAGCATATAATACTGTTCGAGCGCCCGCTCGACCTGCCGGTTGAGGACATATAACTGCATGGCCAGGTGGTGCGCTTCTTCGTTGAGCGGATCGAGGGCCAGCCAGCGCGTCGCCATTTGCAGCCCCGAATCCGCCAGCTCGTGCTGCACATAATAGCGCGTCAGGGCTGCGATCACGCACGTCGCCTGATATTCGAATTCGATACGGCGCAGTCCGTGCCAGTCATCCCATTCGCGGCTGCCGGGGATGCTGAAATCCTGCATGAACTCGCCCTGGTAGAGCGCTTCCGCCGCCTGCAAACGTGCCACGACTTCCAGGCCAGGCGTCGGTTGATCACACGAGAAATCGGCCGTGTAAGCGGCAAAGGACCGTACATCACTGGTGACATCGGAATGAAGTTCCAGGCTCGTGCGGCTGGTGATCAGCACTGCCGCCAGCGGGGTGGCGCGGATAGCCTGCACCGCCTGGCGCAGGCTGGTGCGGGCAACATCTGGCTTGGATTCCGGCCACAGGAGCGTGGCCAGCCGTTCGCGGTGGTGAGCTTTGCCGGTGGTCACCAGGTAGGCCAGCAGTGCCACCGCTTTTTTGACGCGAAGATCAATTGGATCGCCACGATAGAGAACGTGCGGGGGACCAAATAGCACGACCTTCACATCCATGCGACGGCGCCCTCAGTCGGCTAATTATGCACACCCTTCCCACCACCTCAGTATACTGTGCCACCGCACCATTCGCAATTGTGCACCAATAGGGCCAGCCAATTCTAACGAAAAATCAACATGGAGAGGGTAAAGTCTGGGGATAGGAGAAAAGGAGTCGAAAATGAGTGAACCTATTCCCGCGCTCGCAGAAGTATTTTCAAGACTGACAGATTGGCGAGACCGGCAAGGCAAACGCTATGAATTGGGGTGGATTCTGACGCTGGCGTTTCTGGCCATTCTGAGTGGCGAGAACAGCGTGCGTGGGATTGCGGGATGGGTCAAGGAACAACGGTGGACGTTGAGCAAACGTTTTGGGTTGAAAGGGGGCCGCGTGCCAGGCTACGAGACCATCCGCACCACCTTGCGCGACGTGGATGTGGGGGAACTGGAGCGCAGGCTTCAGGCGTGGGGCCAAGCGGTTGTCGCTGCATATGGGTTGGAAGCTTGGAGTGGGATGGCGCTGGATGGCAAAACGCTGCGGGGCAGCCGGACGGACGAGCAGGCGGCGGTGCAGGTGTTGAGCGTGTTTCTGCACGAGTTGGAACTGGTGCTGGCGCAGCAGGCGGTTGCCAACAAAACCAATGAGATACCCATCGCGCGTGAACTGCTGGAAACACTCACGCTGGAAGGAATATTGATCACCAGCGATGCCCTGCACACGCAACGCGAGACCGCCCGGTTGATCGTGGAAAAAGGGGGGCCTATTTGATGGTGGTGGATGATCATCAGCCCACCCTCAAAACCGATGTCGCGCGCCTGTTTGACCTACCCCCGGGGCCGGGCCAGGACCTGCGCACGACCCAGATGGTCTGCAAAGGGCACGGACGGATTGAAAAACGCATCCTCTCGGCCAGTACCGACCTCAAGGGCTACATCGAGTGGCCGGGCGTCGAGCAAGGGTTGCGCCTGGAACGACACGTCTACGTGCACGCAACTGGTCAGACCACCGTCGAAGTTGAGTACGGCCTGCTGAGTTTGCCCCCTGACCAGATCGACCTCCCCACTGTGTTGGCGCGCTGGCGTGGCCATTGGGCCATCGAAAATAACCTTCATTGGACACGTGACGTTGTCATGGGCGAAGATGCCTCCCGTGTACGCTCGGGTAGCGCCCCTCAAACGCTCGCCGCCTTGCGCAATGCGGTCATTTCGCTGGTCAAGCGCCTCGGGTATACCAGCGTCTCGGAGGCCCGTCGTCATTTCGCCTTGAATCTTGAGCAAGCTCTGTCTGTCGTTGGACTTTCGTAAACATTGGTCGGCCCTAACCAACGGCGATTGTGACAACTCACCGTGCACCCGCATCCCACGCGCCAGTTAACCGGGCCCGCCGGGCCAC
>JAADYV010000304.1 GCA_010092855.1 Chloroflexota bacterium
GAACCACGTCCTGTTCGGCGGGATAGCGCACTACGAAGACGGCTTCGGCCAACGGCTGCCGGACCTTCAGACTGGCGCTGTTGCGCGCCGCATGACCCAGGCTGACCAGCTTCTGCGCCAGCCGCATATCGTCCATCAGCCGCTCATCGATCAGCGTTTCGTCGGCTGCTGGCCACTGCGCCAGGTGTACGCTCTCCGGCTCATCTGAGAAGTTATTGGTGACCAGGTTGCGGTACAGCGCTTCCGACAGGAACGGCATCGACGGTGCAAGCAGCTTGGCAACCATCACCACGCATTCGTACAGCGTCTGGTAGGCGGCCAGCTTGTCGGTGTCACTTTCTGTTTTCCAGAAGCGGCGGCGCGAGCGGCGCAGATACCAGTTGCTCAGCCGGTCCACAAACACCTCAATTGGGCGTGTGGCTCCTGGCACGTTGTAGTCCTGGTACGCCTGCGTCACGTCGCGTGTCAACGTGTGCAGTTCGCTTAGAATCCAGCGGTCCAGTGAATCGCGTTCTGCCACTGGAATCACCTCAGACGCGGGATCAAAGCCGTCGATGTTGGCGTAGGTCACGAAGAAGCTGTATACGTTCCACAGCGTCAGGTAGAAGTTGCGCACCACTTCGCCGACCAGTTCCACCGAGAAACGGCGCGGTTCTCCGGGTGGCCCAGCGGTGTACATGTACCAGCGGAACGCATCTGCGCCATAAGTGTCCAGCACACCCCACGGTTCGACGATGTTGCCCACGCTCTTGGACATCTTGTGCCCTTTTTCGTCCAGAATGTGGCCCAGGCAGAGCACGTTTTTGAAGCTCACGCTGTCCATGACCATCGTGGCAATCGCGTGCAGGCTATAGAACCAGCCGCGCGTCTGGTCAACGGCTTCGCAGATGTAGTCTGCCGGGAATTGGGCGTTGAACATTTCCTCGTTGGTGAAGGGGTAGCCCCACTGTGCGATGGGCATCGCACCGCTGTCGAACCACACGTCGATCAGTTCCGGCACGCGCACCATGGTACCACCACCGTCGCAGCTTTTGCAGGGGAACGTCACTGCGTCCACGTAGGGGCGGTGCAGGTCCAGTTCGGAATGGTCCTGGCCGGTCAGTTCTTCCAGTTCCGCCACGCTGCCAACACAGTGTATGTGGTCGCAATCGGGACTGTCGCACTTCCACACCGGCAGCGGCGTGCCCCAGTAGCGTTCGCGTCCCAGCGCCCAGTCGCGCACATCATCCAGCCAGTTCCCGAAGCGGCCATCCTTGATGTGTTCGGGCACCCAGTTGATCGTCTGGTTGAGCGCCACCAACTGGTCCCGGTAGCGCGTGGTTTCGATGTACCACGTCTCGCGCGCGTAGTAAAGCAGCGGCGTCTTGCAGCGCCAGCAGAACGGGTAGTTGTGGATGTACTGCTCGGCTTTGTACAGGATGCCACGCGCTTTGAGTTCTTTCTTGATCAGCGGGTCGGCGTCCTTGACCCACATGCCAGCCCAGGGTTCGACGGCGTCGATGAATGCCCCGTCGGGCGCGACGGTTTGCAGTACCGGGAGATCGTACTGCCGCCCCATTTCCATGTCATCCTGGCCGAACGCCGGAGCCAGGTGCACGATGCCGGAGCCGTCTTCCATGCTGACAAAATCGCCGTGCACCACGTAGGCGTAGTCTTTTTCGACCGGCAGGAAACGGTACAAGGGCTCGTAGTGCTGGCCCAGCAAATCCTCGCCCTTCATCTCTTCGACAACGGTGTAGCGTTCCGGCTCGACCAGCGCTTTTTCCAGCAGTGACCGCGCCAGGATCAGGTATTCGGTGCCGTCGCCACTGGCGGCTGGCCCTTCGACCTTGACATAGGTCTCGCGGCGGTTGACGGCCAGGGCCACGTTACCCGGCAGCGTCCAGGGCGTGGTGGTCCACACCAGAAAGTAGGTACCCGGTTGGTCCTGTACGGCGAAGCGCACAAACACGCTTGGATCGGCCACTTCCTCATAGCCTTGCGCAACTTCGTGACTGCTCAACGGCGTGCCACAGCGCGCGCAGTAGGGCACCACTTTGTAGCCCTGGTAGAGCAGGTCTTTGTCCCACATCTGGCGCAGAATCCACCACACGCTCTGGATATATTCGTTTTCGTAGGTGACATAAGGGTCATCCAGGTCCACCCAGAACGCGATTCGTTCGGTCAGCTTCTCCCATTCCTGGATATAGCGGAACACGCTCTCGCGGCATTTCGCGTTGTATTCCGCGATGCCGTATGCTTCGATTTCGTGTTTGTGGGTGAAGCCCAGTTCCTTCTCGACTTCGATTTCGACGGGCAACCCGTGTGTGTCCCAGCCGCCTTTGCGCAGCACATAAGCGCCGTTCATGGTATGGAAGCGCGGGAACATGTCCTTGAAGGCGCGCGCCAGCACATGGTGCGTGCCCGGACGCCCGTTCGCAGTCGGTGGCCCTTCATAGAAGACGTAGTTGGGTCCGCCCTGGCGCTCTTCCATTGTGCGGCGAAACACGTCTTTCTCGCGCCAGAATGTCAGTTGGGCCTGTTCCAGCGCTTCGATGTCAACTTTGGATGTTACCGCTTTAAACTGCATGATTCCTCCTGATACCGGTCTGGATAGATACGATGTTGATCAACCCTGTGCCTCCAGACCGCTAATCAAGCGCGGCACAGGCGGTGTGTGTCCTGTTGCCACGATGCCACCTCCTTAGTCTGTTGCGGGCGGACTGGCTGGTGTGTCGTCCAGTTCGCCGGGTTCCAGTTCGAAGTAGAAGAAGGGTGAATAGTCTTTATAAAACCGAAAGACGGTTGGCCCCTCGGATTCTGAATAGCCTTCGCGGATATACACTTCCCAGTAAATATCCATGACGACGTTTTCTTTTTGTCCCTTACAATAGGTTGTGGTCTGCAATTGCTCCTGCTGTTGTTTCGGGACCCCGGTCGTGTTGGTGGTGGTGCACCGTCCGCCTTCAGATTCATAGTACTCGGCCACTTCTGCCGCTGAGCGATCAGTGCGAAAAATCCAGTATTCTGGTCCTTTGTCTGGCTCATCGTGGTCTATCTCTTCAGAACCGCTGGGCGCGAGCGGCTTGAATGGAAAAACCAAGGTATAAAGCGGCCTGGCCACGCGGCTGATGATCAGGCCGGCGAACACCAGCGCGATCAACATGGCCGTCAGTGCAAACCACATCGGAATCTGGAAGCGCCGCTTTTCGCCGTTGTCCGCCGCGATGCGCACCTCAGCATCGAGTTGATCACCGCTTTCTGCGTTCTCGGACGTTCCGTCAACCAATTCGTCCAGCGTGTTGGCTGGGGGGTCGTCGTAGCGATCGGTGATTGGCTCCTGGCTCATGCTTAATTGCCCCAATAACGCTGAATGTTGATGACGGTCTGGGCATCCATAATGGCCTCGAAGTCCTCAGAGGTTTTTTCGAGTGGTTCTTCCAGTTCCCCTTCCAGGGGCGCTATGGTCACGATGACCGAGCGTGTCATGTCCAGCCAGACCTCGTCATGCTGGCAAACGATGCGATTTACCTGCTGGTTTGTATTGCCATAGTACTCGGTGCAGTCGAAATCGTTCTGGCCAGCGTAGAAGCTTTCGATAGCTTGCATCGTGTCTGCGGAAAGATAGCGGCGGAATTCATAATCATCCCCACTGCCGGGTGGGTCTTCCCGAATGGGAACCGCGTCCGGGTAGATGGCGACATCCAGCGGCTTGTTTTTGCTGGAGCGCAGGGCCAAGAAGATGAGAATGCCGGCGACGAACAGCACGACGACGACGGCGAAGACGATCAGCGTGATGCGCGAGAAATTGCTTTGCAGCACGCCACCTCGCGCTGCGTGTTGAGGCTTGACCGGCAGACCGGCGTGTTCCTGTTCTTCAGACATCAACCCACTCTCCTGGTTTATTGGACTGTTGGATGAATACTGGACGAACGCGATCGATTAAGAATTGTCAAACACATCTGACGGTGTCTCACCAGCGAGCAACTGTTTCGCCAGCCGGATATCCTCGGCCAACAGCGGACGCAGTGGAGCTGCCTGATCGCTGGCCAGCACGGTCTGCCAGTCGGTTAACCCGCTGATGTGACGTTGCATCAACTCGACTTGGCGACGCGCGTGGTCCACCTTTTCTAAGCGAAAGTAGTTACGTGTCAGCCACAGCCGCGTCAAGAGCCAGTAACGGCTGTGAGGCAAACCGGCAGCCACCGCGCTTTCCAGGTGCTCGACCGCCGCTGCCGCATTTCCACGCCGGTCCTCGATCATGCCCAGGTTGTACGCTGGAAGCCATTGGTTTGGCTCGCGTTCCAGGGCTTGCCGGGCGTAAGTGTGTGCGTGCTCATAGTCTCCCTGTTGGGCGAACAACTCGGCTAGGCCCGAATACCCCTTCGCAGCGTCGGGCGATAGCTGGATGACCCGCTCATAATCCTGTTGGGCCAGCGCCAGGCGGCTGGCCAGCCGGTATACTTCGGCGCGAAAACGGTAATTCTCGGCACGGTCTGGCTCGGCAGCGATGACGGTGTTCATCACTTCCAGCGCGGCATCGTAGTTCCCGCTGCGCATATGGCGCACTGCTGCCCGATATTGCATCTGCATCCGGTTGCGCAGCACAAATTGTGCAGCCACAATCCAGCCCAAGCCACCGCCGCCAAAAAACAACGCCATGTCCGGCAGCAGCAGCCCCACCGCGAGCAGCGCCAGTCCTGGACCCAGCATCAGCCACAGCCGCTGCCGTCCCTGGGGGGGCAGCCGGGAGTGCAGCACCAGTGCCAGCACAACCAGCAGCAGCCAAACCAGGCTAAGCTGCGCCGTGAAGACCCAGCTTTCGCTCCCGGCCAGAAGTTGCAGGCCGACGACGGCCAGCACCACACTAACCAGCAGGCCGGTTACGATCTGTGTGCGTAGCGGCCCCAGCCAGCTTCTCAATGTGCCAAACACGCGGTGCGCTCCTGTCGTTACTCTTCGGATGGTGCCAGCGGCATTTGCATCCGCACCATCGTGGCCAACCCACCAACGGCTTCCCAAAACCGGATGCCGCCAGTATTCGCGGCTGCTACCTGCCATTCGGTGTGTCGGATGCCCTGCTCCACCAGCCAGGCGTTGACACGGTCTACCAACTGCCGCGCGATGCCCTGCCGCCGGAATGCTGGCTCGACAAAGACATCGGCGATGAAGCCCACGTTGCTGTGCTCGAACAGGTCGGCATACAGGTCGATGATCGCGCCCAAAATATACCCGATCACCTGCCCATCGATCTCGGCCACGTAAACACACGTCATAGGATCATCGCGCCGCTCGACCAGGCGGTCGGCATACCGTTCGGCTGCGCCTGGTGTTGCGGCAGGCAGGCGTGGGTCCAACGCGACATGGTAGTCAGTCAGGGCCTGCCACAACTGGGCGATAGCCGCTTTGTCTGCCGGTGCCACCGGGCGAACAGTGGTCTGCGTGGCGTTCATGTGTCTCCTGCATCCAAACGAAAAAGCTCCCATCCCAACAGCAAAGGGACGGGAGCATTGCTCTCGCGGTACCACCCTTGTTCCCCACCATGATTGGTAGGGCACTCAGCGGCCACAATCGACATGGCCCGGTCAGGATAACGGCGACCAACCCGGCACAGCTTACTGGCGCGGTGGTGTTGGGATGTTGAGGCGCGTTCAGCTTGCAGCTCCGGAAGGATTTTCCGCCTGGTGTTCACCCCTGGCTCACACCACATCCAGGGTCGCTGTTGATGAGTCCCAAACGTACTCGTTTCCATCATCGCTGTTGCAATGCCGCCAGCATACCATAGCGCTGTGGCGTGGTCAAGGCTGGGCCAAGCCATGAAAGTGGTGCTACCGGTGCACCCCTGACAAAATCCGCACAATACCGGTTGGACCGCAGCGGACTACAGCATGTCGGGGATTTGTTCCGGGTGGTCAGCCACTTTAACTC
Source organism: Chloroflexota bacterium (assembly GCA_010092855.1). GTDB lineage: Bacteria > Chloroflexota > Anaerolineae > Aggregatilineales > Aggregatilineaceae > TC-15. The sequence goes on from JAADYV010000304.1 coordinate 5,908, forward strand.
CGGCGTCGTTGAGTGCGGCGATCTTGTCGGCGGCAGTGCCACTGCCACCCTCGACAATCGCTCCCGCATGTCCCATTGTCTTTCCGGGGGGCGCGGTGCGTCCAGCGATGAACGACACCACCGGTTTACTCATATGGGTGGCGATGAACTGCGCCGCCTTCTCTTCGTCGGTACCGCCAATCTCGCCGATCATCACCACTTTTTCGGTGTCGGGATCATCTTCGAACATGGCCAGCGCATCAATGAAATTGGTGCCGTTGATCGGATCGCCGCCGATGCCAACGCAGGTGGTTTGCCCCATGCCGCGTTGAGTCAGCGCGTAGACCACTTCGTAGGTCAGCGTGCCGCTGCGCGAAACCACGCCAATGTTGCCAGGGGCAGCGATATGACCAGGCATGATGCCGACTTTGGCCTGGCCGGGCGTCAACAGTCCGGGGCAGTTGGGCCCAACCAACCGGCTGTCACTGTGATCCAACCGGGCGCGCACCTTCATCATATCCGCGATGGGAAGCCCTTCCGCGATACACACGATCAATTCGATCTCTGCGTCGATGGCCTCGAAGAGCGCGTCGGTGGCAAATGCTGCCGGAACGTAGATGATGCTGGCGTTCGCACCTGTGGATTCCTTTGCTGCCTTGACCGTGTCGAACACCGGCTTACCCAGCACCCACTCGCCGCCCTTGCCAGGAGTTACGCCGCCGACCACGTTGGTGCCATATTCGATCATCTGCTCGGTGTGGAACATGCCTTCGCGCCCGGTGATGCCCTGTATCAGTAATTTTGTATTTTTGTCCGCAAGAATAGCCATTTTTAGCTTTTGTCCTTATGCGCTCTGGGCTGCCTTGACCGCTTTTTGTGCGGCTTCTGCCAGCGTCGCTGCGCTTTGCATGTTTGAGATGTTCGCTTCGTCGATGATGCGCCGCCCCTCTTCTTCGTTGGTGCCCACCAACCGCACCACCATCGGCAGGTCGCTCTTAACCTCGTCTAATGCCTCGATAATGCCCAGGGCAACTTCGTCACAGCGCGTGATGCCGCCGAAGATATTAAACAGCACCGCCTTGACGTTGGGATCAGCCAGGATAATGCGCAGCGCTGCCGCAACTTTGTCAGCTTTTGCGCCGCCGCCGATGTCCAGGAAATTGGCAGGTGAACCGCCAAACAGCTTGGTGATGTCCATCGTTGTCATCGCCAGCCCTGCCCCATTAACCATGCACCCGATCTCGCCGTCGAGCTTGACATAGCTCAGACCGGCAGCGCGCGCCTGGGTTTCGGCGGTGGGTTCGGCGCTGGTATCGCGCAGTTCGGCCAGGTCCGGATGACGGTAGAGTGCGTTGTTGTCGATGGACATTTTGCCGTCGACAGCCAGGAGATTACGGTCACCGTCAATAATCAGCGGATTGATCTCGACCAGGGTCGCATCGCTTTCGACATAGCAGGTGTAGAGGGAGCGCGCGATCTTCATAAACTGTTTCCACAGCTCGCGCGGGAGTTCAATGCCGTAGGCCAGGTTGCGAATCTGGTAATCGCGCAAACCCAGGAAGGGATCAATGTGCTCGCGGATGATCTTTTCGGGCGAGACACGGTTGACCTCTTCAATATCCATGCCGCCTTCAGCGCTGGCCATGATCAACGGCTGGCGTGCCGCGCGGTCGTTGGTCACGCCCAGGTAAATCTCGGTCTTGATATCGGATGCGGGATCAATTAGTACCTTGAGTACCCGGTGTCCCCGGATATCCATGCCAAGAATGTTGTCGGCGTGCCGCTGGGCCTCTTCCGGCGTCTTCGCCAGCTTGACCCCGCCAGCTTTGCCGCGCCCGCCGATCAGGACCTGCGCTTTCACCACCACCGGGGTGCCGAGTTCTTTGGCGATTTCATAGGCTTCTTGTGGGGAATGAGCGACTTTGCCCCTGGGGATAGGGACGCCAAACTCTGCAAAACGAAATTTCGACTGGTATTCGTGTAGATTCACAGACAAACCTCCAAAACGAAAATAACGTCTCTTGAAAATTGTAGTTTATTACGCTAACCGTGCCACCTGGCAACATCTGCCAACTATGTGCGTGCGGCCCGGCAAAAGGGCGCAGCCGGTATGTGCCCCACAAACCAGCCCGCCCTTATGTGCGTGCCATACAGGGGAGTGGCGCGTTGGCTAACTCATGCCGTCGACGATAAAACCAAAAACACTGCCTTGTTCCGGGGTGCTCTCCACGAAAAACTCGCCGCCGAGGAGTTCGATTAACCCTTTGGCGATGGGCAGACCCAGGCCATGTCCCTTAAACGATCGGACATGGTCACTGTCTGCGCGCCAGAACAGCTCCCCGACGTGGGAAAGTTCCTCTGTTGTCATGCCGATGCCGGTATCAATGACCGAGACCTTCAGTCTGCCATCAACCGCTTCGGCGCGCACGGTGATTTCGCCGCCGTCTGGCGTGTATTGAAGCGCATTATGCAGCAGTTTTTCGATCACCTGTGCCAGACGCGCCCCGTCCAGGTTCAGGATTGGTAAACCGGAGGGCGTATCGAAGACCAGCGTGTGGTTGTGATCTTCGGCCAGGCTGCCGATATTCTTCTCGACCTGCAAGATAATGTTTTTATACATGTCCATCTTGCTTTCCAGCCGCAGCCGGCCCGACTGGATTTTGCTGATGTCGCTGATGTCGGAAACCAGGTGCTCCATGCGCGAGACATTGGAGCGGATGGTTTCAACGAACTGCATCTGCATGTCGTTCAGTTCGCCGACTACGTTTTTGGCCAGCATATCGCCGTAGCCCTTGATACTGGTCATGGGCACCCGGATTTCGTGGACCATCACCGACACGAAGCGGGCGTTGAGCGCGATCAGGTTTTCGATTTCCTGGCGCAAGGCGTCGGCGTCTTCACCTGCGCCAGTGCGGTGAGCGTCGACGAGTAACGCATTGAGGTCGTCAAGCTTGGATTTCATGTCACCATCGACCTGCTGCCGGATACTGCTGAGCAGTTCCAGAGCAGCGTCGAGTGGTTTGGTTGGCGTGTCGCTCATTTAACTATCTCCCCTGTGGTAACGCCAAAAACATGTGACAACTGCTGTTCACCAGAGCGCAGCCAACACAGTGGCAGACTGCTGATGGTGCCCTGGTGGGTGGGCATCTGCCGCATAGTTAAGGATACTCCTCGAAGCGGAAAACTGCTAGCGTTGGCGGTGGTTTTTGTGCATGAAAGGTCATATGACGCACGATTTGGTGACCAACGGGATACTGCTAATGGTGAGACGTGCCGGGTTAGCTGTGGGGCACCGTCGTTCGATCATCACCATAAAACACAATCCCCCGGCCTGTCAAGCTGGCCAGGGGAACAATACGTGGCATGACGAGAAGCCAATTCACTTCTTCTTGCGCCGCTGGTTGATGAAGGTGTACAGCGGCAGAAAAGCTGATTGTGCGGTGTCAATCACCGCGTCTGAAGTTCGGCGTGCCAGGTAGCGGGCGCGTCCCATTGAGAACAGGCTGTGCGCGGCGCTGATCTCGCCTTCACCCATCTGCATCACGACCGAAGCCCAGGTCAGCCCGGCTCCAAACGCGCTCATAGCCACGATGTCGCCATCTTTGATGCGCCCTTCTTCGATGGCCTCGACTAGCGCTAGCGGCACAGCCGCCGCAGATGTATTCCCATAGCGGTCCACGTTGATGTAAAACTTCTCCAGCGGCACGCGCAGTTGGCGCGCGGCAGCCTCGATCAGCCGCACATTGGATTGGTGGGGGATATACAGGTCCACATCATCCGGCGTCAGGCCCGCCTGGTAGATGGTGCGCTTGAAGGAAGACGGCATGGTGCGCAGCGCGAACTTGGCCAGGCCCGCCCCATTCATGCGCAAAAACTGGCGTCGTTCGTCAACGGTACGTTGCGACATGGGCCCAACAGTTCCACCATCCGGCACATACAGGTATTCGGCTTTGGCACCATCCGAACCGAGTTCAAACGACAGTACTCCGCCTGGGTCGTAGCTGACCTCTAAGACGGTGGCGGCAGCGGCGTCCCCAAAAAGCACGCACGTCCGGCGGTCGGTGAAATCCAACGCGAACGACACAATTTCGACCCCGATGACCAGCACGCGGTTGTAGGTGCCGCTCATGATGAATTGATTGGCCGTCGTAAGCGCATATACCCAGCCCGAACACCCGGCGACCAGTGAAAATGCGCCGCAGCTTGCCCCGAGCAAATCCTGCACTTTGTTGGCGACAGAAGGGAGAATATAGTCTGGTGACGAGGTGGCGACAATGATCAGGTCCAGGTCTGTGGCCTGGAGTCCGGCGGTTTCCAATGCCTGTTGTCCCGCCGCCGCCGCCATACTGGAAGTTGTGTCCTGCTCGCCGCGAATGCGACGTTCCTTAATCCCGGTGCGGGTGGTAATCCACTCGTCGCTGGTGTCTACCATCTGTTCCAGGTCAAAGTTGGTCAGCACGCGCTCCGGGACATATTTGCCCCAGCCGGTTATCTTGGCATAGCGTTGGTTCATCAGTGATGTCCCCCAAAAAACGTTGGATCGGCTTAAGCAATGGCGGTTCTCCGGTTGCGCCGGATACCCACCATCTCCCACAGCGGGCGGCTGGCAATCAGGACTACCCCGGCCAGGGTTGCCCCGCCGATGCTGGCCGCAGCCAACTGGGTGCGCGGCGAGAGGTGGCGCAGGCGCATCCAAAAGCCCAGGTCTTCTGGCAGCCCCGCATGGCTCAATTCATACCGGAGCTGGCTAACGAATGTATCAGAAGGTTTCACTTCGGTCAACACGGAGCTGATTCGCTCGGCCAGGAGCAGCAATCCTTCCACCTGGCTGGCGGTGAGAGTGGTGTATTGTTCCAGGAGGGTGTCCAGATCAACGCTGCCATCGGCCAATGCATCAGCGTGGGCCAGCAGCAAATCTTCGATCTGTTGTTGGGAGTGGTTGCGGAAAAAAGAAAATGGCATGTGGTTACCCTAGCCTATTCCATTACTGCGTTTTTACTGTCTACAGTGTGTCTACAGGCCGAAGCGTTTGCGGCGTTTTTCCGGCTGCGACTCGTCTTCCTGCTGCTGTAGGATGGTGCGCAGCGACAGCAGCGTGCGATGATACAAGGATTTGATCGCGCCTTCGGTGCGGTCCATGATGGCACCGATTTCGGCGTTTGAGAGTCGCTCGACAAATTTGAGGAGCAACAACTGCTGCCGGTCTTCGGGCAGTTCACGGATGGAGGCCAGCAGTCGTTCGCGTTCTTCCTGCGTTTCGGTGATAGCTTCCGGTGCGTCAAATGGCAGCCCGCTGATGATATGATCTTCGAGTGGGACCACTTTTTTGCGCCCTCGATCTCGGTGCCAGTTGGCGACCAGGTTGTGCGCGATCCGGTACAACCACGCCGAAAATGGAACACCGCGGTCCGTGTAGTTTCCGATGTGGCCCAACGCCCGGTAAAATACCCGCGATGTCAGGTCTTCGGCATCGTGATGATTGCCCGTCCGGTAGTAGACGTAGTTGTAAATCTTCTGGACATAGCGCGTATACAATTCACCGAAAGCCTCAGTATCATTCTTCGCCCATTCAACAAGCTGGGCATCCTCAGCTTCCATGTAGTCGTGCTGGGCCTGGTTTGCAGGCTCACTCATGCGTACAAACACCTCGTGTCAGTAAAGGTTGCGTTTTTCCGAGTTTTTGGAAAATGGATAAGTTTGATAAGAACAAGAGTATACCAGCGCGCCAGCCCCGATACTAGCCCAACCCCAAGCTGGGTTGCTATAATCTGGCGCATGAATCAAGCGCTGACCCAACAACGTATACGTATACAGTTCGGAAAAAGTGGCTTCCTGCGGTTTGTTGGCCATCTGGACCTGGCGCAGACCTGGGAGCGAATCCTGCGGCGCGCCGGGATACCACTGGAGTATTCCCAGGGCTTCAATCCGCGCCCTCGAATGCAGTTTGCGGCGGCGCTGCCGGTGGGCGTGACGAGTGAAAGCGAGTTCCTGGACGCCTGGCTGTTGCACAAGCTTGAGGGGGATTTTCCCGCTGAGTGGGTGGCACGGCTGGCGGCGACCTGTCCGTCTGGGCTAGTGGTCTACACCATCAGCGATGTACCGATCCGAGACCCGGCCCTGCCAACCCGAGTCACCAGCGCAGAATATGTACTCTCACCGCTAGACGCCGCGCTAGGTGCCAATATGTTGCGTGAACGTGCACTCGAGATTCTGGCGGCGGACCATATCGAGCGTGTGCGGCACAACAAAAAACCCTACGATCTACGCCCCTTGATCCTGGACCTCAAGCTGGACAGGGACGGGAATTTGCTGGCCTACTTGAAGACCGGTGACGGTGGCAATGGCAGGCCGGACGAATTGGTGGATGCGCTGGGGTTTAAGTTGGCGCAGGTCAGCGTCCACCGGCGGCGGCTGTTTCTCGGCGACGAATAATCGCACACCCGAGCTTGAACCAAAACAGGGACGAAAAAAGCGGCACCCGCCAGAGATGGGAGGTACCGCTTCATGTTGTGAATGACTGTGCGGTCTAATCGCAGCAAGCCAAGCGATTGTTGATCTTCTCCAGCGCTTCACGGGGCGGGCGCAGCTTGTCTTCGGCCAGGTGAACCAGCGGTGTTTCGATCAGGTGACTGGTTTCAGCCAGCGTCGGACGCTCTTCGTCCACATAGATCAAGCCGGTGATAAACTGCCCGTCCAGCCGCGCTTCTTCCAGCCGCCGGAATGCTGCCAGCTTATCCGTCGGATCATGTTTCTCCGGGTCCAGCTTGCGCAGCATCAGGTGCGACCCATCGTGCAGTTCAACCGTCTGGACTTGTCCCGGCTCCTGTTCCTCGATCAGAATCGGATCGTATTCAGGAATGTAGGTCAGGTCTTGCAGCACTTCCTGGTGCTCTTTGCCATAGTCGTAACTCTTGGTCGAGGTGTGATGGTTGTTGAAGGTCACGCACGGACTGATGATGTCCAGCACCGCCGTACCCTTGTGGCTGATGGCGGCCTTAAGCAGTTCGCGGACCTGTTTGGCGTCCCCGGCGAAGGAACGCGCCACAAACGACGCATCGGCGGCCAGCGCTTCCAGGCAGATGTCGATGGGGGGCAGTTCGTTGACGCCCGCGTACTTGAGCTGTTGGCCCATGTCGGCGGTGGCCGAAAACTGCCCTTTGGTTAGCCCGTAGACGCCGTTGTTCTCCACGATGTACACCACCGGCACGTTACGGCGGACCATGTGCTTAAACTGGCCCAGTCCGATGCTGCCGGTATCGCCGTCCCCGCTGACACCGACGGCGATCAGATTGCGGTTGACGGTAGTGGCTCCGGTCGCGATGGCGGGCATACGTCCGTGCAAAGCGTTGAAACCGTGCGAGCGCCCCAAGAAATAGGCCGGAGACTTACTCGAACAGCCGATCCCGCTTAGCTTGATCACGTCATGCTGATTGAGCGACAATTCGTAGGCTACAGCGATGATCTGGTTCGAAATCGAGTTGTGGCCGCAACCCTTGCACAATGTCGTGGGCAGGGCCTTATAGTCGTTACGGGAGAGGTTGAGCGAATTTACACGTGCGCCCATGAATTACTGCTCCTGTTCTAAGACAGCGCCCGTTAGCCAGGTTGCGGCCAGGGGCAAACCGTCGGAATGTGCCAATGAAATGATGCGAGTTGCCAGTTCCGGATATTCCATCTGAATGATGCTGGCCATTTGGCCATCGAAGTTGTTCTCTACCACGTATACGCGGTCGTGTTGCTCGATGAAGCTGCGAGTGGTGTCGTTCAATGGCAGCGCGCGCAGCCGCAGGTAGTCGGTTTTGACGTCTTCGGCCAGCAGTTGGTCGCGGGCTTCAAACACGCAGGCATCCGTTGTGCCGTAGGCGATGATGCCAATCTCGGCTTCGTCCATCGTGTCGATGACAGGTTGGGGTACCATGTCGCGCGTAGTCTCGAACTTACGCGCCAGGCGCTCCATATTTTCCACCCAGTCGTCGGGACGTTCGCTGTAAACAGCTTGTGGATTGTGGCCCGTGCCGCGCGCAAAGTAGCCAGCCAGCGGATGATCGGTGCCAGGCAGCGTGCGATAGCCGATGCCATCGCCATCTGGGTCTTCATAGCGTGCGAACCGGCCCGCGGCTTCGACAGCGTTTGCATCCAGCACTTTGCCGCGATCCATTGGTACCTCCGGGTATTCGAACGGCGGACTCATCCACGCGTTCATGCCCAGTTCCAGGTCGCTCATCACGAATATCAGCGTTTGTAGCCGTTCTGCCAGGTCAAACGCTTTCCAGCCGCACTCAAACGCCTCGAACACATCGCGTGGGAACAGCATAATGTGGCGGGTGTCGCCATGCCCCAGGAAATAGGTGCTCAAGATGTCGCCCTGCGCGGTGCGGGTTGGCAAACCCGTGCTGGGTCCCATGCGCTGGACGTTCCAGATCACGGCAGGCACTTCCGCGTAATAGGCCAGGCCCGCGAATTCGGTCATAAGGGACACCCCCGGACCGGAGGTAGATGTCATCGCGCGCGCACCGGCCCAGCCTGCGCCGATCACCATGCCAATAGCGCCGATTTCGTCTTCAGCCTGGACGACGGCGTAGGTTGCCTGACCCGTCTCTGGGTCCTGACGCAGCTTGCTGAGGTAGTCGCGGGCCGCGTCAACCATGCTGGTTGAGGGCGTAATCGGGTACCACGCGATCATCTGCACGCCGCCAAACACCGATCCCAGCGCACCCGCCGAGTTGCCATCCAACAGCAGCATCCCTTCGGTTTTATCCATCGGCTCAACCGTAAACGGATCGCGCTTAGGCAGGTTGTCTTGCGCCCACTCATATGCCGCGCGCACCACCGCCATGTTCATGTTGATCGGCTTTTCCTTGCCGCCGAAGTGGTAATCCAACCCAAACGCAATTTCGTCCAGGCTGATGTTGAGGATAGTGGTCATTGCGCCGACGTAGACCATGTTGGCCACATAATCAACCAGCTTAGAGGGGGTATCGGGCGCAGCTTCTTTTACCAATGCCTTGACAGGCATTGCGTAGTAAACAATATCGTCGCGGTCTTCGCGGATTTTCCATTCTTCCGGGTAGAAACAAATGCCACCCGGCGCAAGATATTTGATGTCTTCGCCGATGGTGTCCCGGTTCATGGCAACTAGAATATTGTAGTCTTCGCGCCGCGCGATATACCCGTCTTTGCTTACGCGAATGGTGTACCAGGTGGGCAGGCCCTGGATGTTGGAAGGAAAAATGTTTTTGCCACTGACCGGGATGCCCATCCGGAACATCGCGCGCAGCAGCACGGTGTTGGCCGTCTGGCTACCGGAGCCGTTGACAGTGGCGATCATGATTTGGAAGTCGTTGACGATGGGTGTTTGCCCGTCTAACAATTCTTCCAGGGGTGAACTCTGAACATTGCTCATAGTGGTACTGTGCTCCTGATGTCTGTTACTCAAATACGTGCCGGATCGACGGATTGGGTTTTTGTTCGGGAACGTGGCGCAACAGCTCCATGTGTTCCCGGAGTGCCTGGAGGCCGCCGTCAAAGTCACCCTGTGCTACACACTCGACCATGCGCGCGTGATAGGCCCACACCTCGCGGTGATATGACAACTCGGCATACAGGGCCAAGCCAAACGCCTGGTACGCTTCCCAGTACGCCGTCAGCAGCCCTTGAACAAAAGGGTTTTTTAGATGTTTAAAAAAGGTCAGGTGCAGGCTGCGGTGTTCCTGGAAGGGTACTTCGATAGGCGTGTGGTTGAGTTTGGTCGTCGCGCAGGCGACCAGTTGCCGCAGGTCAGTGATGTCGTCGGGCGTGAGATGTTGAACGGCCTCGTGCCAAAAACTGAACTCGAGGTGCTTGCGCAATTCGGAAAAAGCATGAAAGTGCGCACGATCCAGACCTAACGCATACAATACGGCGATGGCGGCGGTTGGCCCGAACTCAAACTCCTGGACCTGGGTTCCAGTACGCGGCTTGACTTGCACCAGGCCCAGCGTCCGCACTACTTCCAGCTCCTCACGAACCTTGCTCACACTCACGCCCAGCTCCTGGCTGAGTTGGGTGATGGTGGGCAGCCGGTCGCCTGGTTGAAGCTGGTGTTCAACGATGTAGCGCATGATGCCAGACTCGGTGCCAGCAAAGGGCATGGCGGTTAGCCTCCGGTATCGCTAAATCATCTGATCAATCCGATAAATCAGATGTTATTGTTGGCCAGATTATAAGACAACCAGGGTCTGCAAAGCAAGTCAAGTTGTCATGCTCAAATGGGTAAGGATATCAGTTGCGTCTCGTGAAGATGTGGGGGCTATTCGTCCAGATCATCCAGGGGCAGCCAGGCGCGATATTGGGTGGTTGTGCTTTCAGCAGTGGAGGGGCGGGTGTCGCTGGCTGGATTGGGAGCATCCTGGAGGGCATCCCTGCTGCCGCCATCATCATTGGTGTCACTGTTGGCCGTGTTTTCGGCCAGGTCAGATTGAATGTCGGTCATCGACTGGGATAGTTTGCGCGTGGTATCAGTTACCAGCCGACGCGGCGAGGAGGCCCGGCGCACCTGGTTGAGGTTTTGGCTGAGTTCGCGGGAAGCATCGAGTAGTTCCTTGCCTTCTGGCCCTAACTCTTTCTCGAATTCCTTGACCGCGTGCTGCCACTGCTGCCGCAGCTTGCCCACGTACCGTCCCACTTCGCGCGCCCATTTCGCCGTGTTTTCTGGCCCGCCCACGATGAACAGAATCAGCATGATCAGCAGAATCTCGAACAGCCCTACGCCGAATATGCCTTCCATGCCAACCTCAATTCTCGCTTGGTTTACCGGATTGCTGGTCCTTGCTGGCGAACCCGATGCCGGTCAGGATCAACGCGGCACCAATCACCTGCAAGAAAACCGGCCATTCGTCCAGAAAGAAGATCGCCAGGATACCGCTGGCGACAGGTTCCAGCAGGATGACCAGGCTGACGTATGCGGCAGGCAGGAAACCTAACGCATAGTTGAACGATGAGTGCCCGATCAACTGCGGCAGCAAGCCCATCAGTGCGATCCACAGATACGCTTCTTTAGAAAACCCGGCCACCGGCAGTCCCAGGATCACAACGACAATCACCAACGAAATGGCTGCCGCGCTGTACACAATCCAGATGTATAGCAGCGCGCTCAACCGGGAACGCAGGCTGCGACCAATAATGAAATATACGGCTACCGCCAGCGCACCCACCAGCGCCAATCCGTTACCCAACAGTGGCGCGTGACGAGTTGTGGGATCGCCCGTTTCGCCGCTTAAGCTGACCAAAATACCCCCTCCAAACGCCAGGGCCATCGCGACCAGCGCTGCCGACTTTAGCTTCTCGTTGAGCAGCAACCAGGCCAACACTGCCACCCACAGGGGGGATGTGGTGACGATGGTCACGCTGTTGACCACCGACGTGTATTCCAGCGACGAAATCCAGGTGGCGAAGTGCATACTCAACATCAAGCCAGACAGCACCATCAGCCGCACATCCGGCCAGGCGAGTGTTCGCAACTCCTGGCGATGGCGGCTGAGGACTACCGGAGTCAGCATCAGGCTGGCGATACACAGGCGCGAGGCAGCCAGCACTAGCGACGAGACGCCTTCGTCCTGTGCCAGCCGGATCAGGATCGCGGCAGTCGAAACGGCCATCACGCCAATGGCCATGGCCGCGAAGGGCTGCCAGCTCACCTGCGCCGCTGGTAATGGGGCTTCGGCCTGGGCTGGATTACTCGTCATAGGGAACCGCCTGTCGGAGCTGGCGCTGTCCATTTGAGCGCCGAGGCACTACTGCACGGGCCACATGGTCTTCATTGTAGATCACTTCTACTGGCATGTCATAGGATTTCGAGAGCGTTTTTTCCGTCAGGACCTCTGCTGGTGTGCCCGATGCTACCACACGTCCGGTTTTCATCACAATCACCTGGTCAGCATAGAGCAAGGCGCTGTTGGGATTGTGGGAGGTGATGACGAATGATACCTCCTGGTGTTTGGCCAGCGCCACGATGGTTTCCAGGACGAGATGTTGGTTGCGAGGATCAAGGTGCGCTGCCGGTTCGTCCAGCAGCAGGATGTCGGTTTGCTGGGCCAGGCCGCGCGCGATCAAGGTGAGTTGGCGCTCGCCCCCGCTCAGGTCAGTATAAGGCCGGTGCTGGAGATCGGTCAGACCAACGGTTTTCAGCGCTTCATCAACAATAGTGTAATCCTGAAGGTTGGGTGCGCCGAGGAAGCGCAGATACGGGGTGCGCCCCATCAACACGACTTCGCGCACGGTGTAGGCAAACACTGGTGTATGCATCTGCGGGACCAGCCCCACACGCTGGGCACGTTTGTGGGACGGCATGTGATAGATGTTTTTCCCGTTGAGGGTTACGGTGCCCTGGTGTGGTGTGCGCAATCCGCTCAGGATTTCGAGCAGCGTCGTCTTGCCACAGCCGTTGTGTCCCAACAGGTACATGACCGACTGCTCGTGCACTGCGATGTCAACCGCGTGCAACACCTGTTCGTCGGGAACGTAACTATAATTGAGGCCTTCGCCTGCCAGTATTACTGCCATCCGGTTTTGTTAACTCGCAAAATTACTAACAATAAGGGCACACCAACTAATCCCGTCAGCACACCTAACGGTATCTCGCTTTCCCACGCATCGCGTGCAATGGTGTCGATCAACACCAGGAAGCCCGCCCCCATCGTGATACTGACCGGGATCATGCGCCGGTGATCGGGTCCCACCAGGATGCGTGCTGCGTGGGGGATCACCAGCCCAACCCAGCCAATAACACCCGCTACCGAAACCGCCATCGCTGTCATCAAGGTGCTGCTGACGATAATCAACAGCTTTAGCCGGGTGGGGTGCAGACCCAGTGCCTGGGCTTCATTATCTCCCAATGAGAGTACATTCAGCCGCCAGCGTATGCTCCACATCACAGCAATTCCACCTACCGAGACGACGAACAGCGCCGGGATATCTTCGGTGATCACGGCATTCAACCCCCCCAGCAGCCAGTAGGTGATGGCCGGGAGGGTGTCCAATGGGTCTGCTACGTATTTTAGCAGGGACGTCAAGGCTCCGAAAAACGAGCCGACCAGAATGCCAACCAGCGTCAGGACCAGGATGGGGGCGCTGTAGTACAGGCGGCTGATGAAGAACGCCGCCATTACAGCCAATAATCCAAAGGAAAATGCCGAGAGCTGAACGTACAAGTCGTTGGGGTAATTAAGCAGCATCAGCGCCGCTCCGAAGCCTGCACCCGACGTCACGCCCAGAATGTTGGAGTCGACCAGGGGGTTGCGAAGATGCCCTGGAATGCCGCGCCAGTGACGGCCAGGTTCGCGCCGATAAGCATGGCGGCCACAATCCGCGGCGCGCGCAGCTTGATGACGATATTGTAGGCCTGGTCCGGCTGGAAGGACAGGTTTTGGGGTGGAGCAGCCAGAAAATCGTACCCGCCCCGGATGAGGTCACTGGGCAATACCTGGTAGTCAAACGGCCCCAGGACAAACGCCAGGTGGTTGGCCAAAATGCGCACCACATCCACGACCGGAATCTGGAACCGGCCTATACCGAGCGCCACTACCGCCATCGGAAATGGAAGGACCAGCAGCAGCCAGTAGACAACTGCCTGGCGCTGCTGGACCGATCTACGGAAGAAGTTGCGAATTACCCACACAGTTCCTGTGCGACTTCCATGTCGAGCGAATAATCATAGAACATGCCGTAGAAGTAGACGGCTTGCTCTGCGCAGCTCAAGCCTAGTTGATCCGGATACAGAATGCCCGCCATCCAGATGATGCCCAGGATCGAGTCAGGGCCGGGGGTGTCCCAAGGCGCGACAAATTGTGGCAGTTGGTAGACATTTCCACGATCTACCGCGTTGACCAGGGACCACTCTTCCGATTCAGTGAAGGCTTCTACGTTGGCACCACCGTAGGTCGGCACAAAGATTACGTCCGGGTCCCACACTAACACCTGTTCGAGGTTCACATCATTCCAGAAACCGACCAGTTCATCACTGACCGATGTCCCACCCGCTGCTTCGATCATGGCGGTCTGGTACATTTCGCCGCTGGCGACGATCAGTGGCGCGGTGCCGGAGAAGTAGACCTTCGGCGGATCAAGCACATCGCTGGTTTCGCTCACGATGATGTCGAGGGTGTCGTTATAGTAGGCGTTGAATTCTTCGGCGCGATAGGCGGCGTTGGGGCCCAACACCGTGCCCAGCATCAGCATGGCATCTTGCAGCAATTCAGGAGATTCACCCTCGAAGCGCACGATCGGGATGTCGAGCTCGGCGGCGGTGTCCAGCCATTGGGTCCGCGAGGAAGCCAGAATCAGGTCGGGGTCCAGGGCGGCCATTTCTTCCATGTTGACTGCGCGCTGCCCGATTTCGGAGACAGCTTCGGCGGCTTCCAGGTAGTTCGCGTCAATGGCCGCCATGCGTTGCTCGGTGATTTCGGAGCGCACGCCCAGATAGGAGGCTGCCGAGAGTTCATCCCCCGCCCCTAGCGCATACACGAGGTACGTGCTGACGCCGTAAGCCGCGACGATCTTGCGTACCGGCTGCGGCACCACGACTGTGACCCCGGCCTGGTCCTCGATTTCAACGCTGTCCGGGAGGTAACCCAGGTCAATGGCGACTTGCTGGCCATCCGGCGACACGATGAAATCCAGGAACTCCACTAGCAGCAGAGTCTTAGGTGCAACATAGTCGCCGCAATCTTCGCTAGCCAGGTAGCGCGCACCCAGTTCAGGCAGCACAGCATACGCCCGGCTGATCACACCGCATTCGAAATCGATGGGCGGGTCTTGCCGGAAGTCTTCGTAGATCACGATGTCGGCGTCTGCGATCTGGTCCATCATCGCGGCGGATTCGGCGAAGATCAATGTGAGGGTCGGTGCGGCATCGCTGTTATACGAGTTAACCAGGGCTTCGATCAGGTCACGATACGACTCAGGGGCCAGTACGGTGATCTCCTCACCCGATTGAGCCTCGGACGATGCAAGGCCAGCCGAAAATCCGCCACCTACCAGGGCAACCAGAAGCAGCACACTCAACAGTTTTTTGAACATAGAAAATGGTCCTCCTTTAAAGGGAATAACATTGGCGCAAAAGCCTGGTGCGCCAGTCTCTATCTGGCGCGATCCAGACGCTAACAGGCCTATGAGCGTCACAGGCCTGTCATAGCCTACAGCACATTAACAACCCGTAGAAAGTCGTTTTGAGTTACATTGGCAGCAGTGATGGCTTCTGCAGAACCGAGTACGGCAACTACGCCGTTTTGGGCTACACCTTCGAGGATAGCCCCGAAGCGCTTGAAGTCATCTAACGAGGTCGATAGTACCTCGTTACGACGCTGCTGGCGAATAGCATCCGTTTCACCAGTCAGGTACCGTTGCATGGATGTGTAACCCCTGGCATCTGGTAGTTGGTAAGCGTCCATGATGCCGATGCCGCCGATGATGCTCTTAACGATTTCCTCGTGAGACAGGTCCAGGTTACGCAGGAATTGGCTGGTCTTGGCGTAGTTGTCTAACGTTTCCAGCAAGTTGGGATCGCGGTACGATGCATAGGTGAATACCCCAGAGCGCGGGTCGAACAGGGAGAAGGCGCCATAGGCCCCGCCCTGGACGCGGATTCGGTCCCACAGCCAGGTGGTCCGCAGGAAGTTGGTGATCACGAGTGAGGAACCGTGCAGTTCGTAGCCCAACTGGTACAGGTTCGCGGCTTGCCCAACATAATTGACCTGGGCCGGAATTGTCAAGCCTTCGTTGGTCGGCTGAGCAGCGCGCGTCCACTGGTACAATGTGAGGTCGGCGGCAGGAAGCCCTGCCAGGAAATCTGCTAGCTGGGGGCGAAAGGTTTGCCAGTTTTCCCCGTCCACCGTCACGTTGCACAGCATCGCGTTACGATTGACCAGGAGGTTCCGAATAGTTTCCAGTTTTTCCAGCACGGCGGGCCAGTCCGATTGGGCTGTCTCGGCCAGGTTGCGCAGGAAGAACAGGAAACTGATGCCGCCTGTTTGCTCGTTCACCCAACCTGCCTCGTTGAAGTGTGCGCCCAGCCGAGAAAAGACTACCCGGTGCCCGCCAGGGATTAACATCGCTTCGTGAGAGGCTTTTTCTTCCAGCACAATTTGCCGGAAACGCTCGGGATTGTCCAGGCGGACTGTTAACAGAATGTCGCGTAGAATGTCCAGCAGGTCGTCTGCCTGCGCGATGGTGGCCTTGCCGCGCAAGAATCCCCAGGCGGTACCATCGTTTGAGCTGAGGTGAGTCGAGGCAAAGTTGGTGGCGTGGATACCGCCCGTCTTGCGCCCAATGCGTTGGGACAGCTTAACGAAGTCCTCAGTTTCGGTGCCCATTTCCAGCAGAAGCCGCCCAAACAACCCCATATAAGGCACGTATTCCTGCGGCAGTACGTGCAGGTCCATGCCCAGGTCCAGGTACACGATTCCGTTGGTGAACAGGTCGTGATACAAAACGCTGCTGCCGCGCAATTCCAGCGTTTCCAGCGGGATGAGCTTGTTTTCTTTGTCCAGGTCATCCAGGGCCAGGCTGGGGATTTTGGCCAGGTCCTCCGGCGCGTCCGGCGTTTCCTGCATTTGCTTCAACGTCTGGGCATCGTCCAGCACCTGCTGCAACTCGTCGGGGCTCATCGCAGCCCGCGCCTGGGCCAGCCGTTCCTTTTCGACCGCATCGTCGCGCTGAGCTTTTTCGGGGTCTGGCTTGAGGACCAGCGTGGTACGGTGAGGGTTGTTGATCAAGTATTGCTGGATCAGGTTTTCGAAATAGCGCTCGCCCTGGGCTAAGCGGTTTTTGATGGCGTTCAGCGGCGCTTCGAACGCGACCATGTCCACCGGGTCACCGTCGTGCAGCCAGGTACGCAGCGCGCGGATCATGACCAGCAGCCCGCGCGGGTAGGGACCGGTGTTGTTCTCGCGCAGCTCAAATTCAACTGTGTTCATCGAGGCTTCGATCATGTCGCCCTCGATGCCGTTGGTGGCCAGTTGCGCCAGCGTATCCGTGATCAGGCTTTCGACAGTGTCCACATCATCCAATGCAATGCCTTTGAGTCCGGTGGAAAAGATGGGCTGGCGTGTATCAGAGTCCATCCCGAACCCGGCCAGGTCTTCGCCCAAACCGGAGTCGATCAACGCTTTGCGCAGCGGCGAAGCTGGAGTACCGATCAGGATATGGTTCAGAATCGAAAGTCCCAGCACAGTTTCGATCTCGAAGATGTCACACAGCGCCCAGTTGAGCGTCAAGCGGGTACCCTTGCCGTTTTGTTCGTCCTGGCTAACGGCATACCCATATTCGAGCCGCTTAGGAGCCTCAAATGGTTTATGCAGCGGGACGTGCGCATCAACATCCAGCGGTTCAAAGGCCTGCAGCCACTCATTAAGGTAGCGCAGACGTTCTTCGGGAACATCATCGCCATAAAAGTAGATCAGCGCATTCGAGGGGTGGTAATAGGTGTCGTGGAACTGCCTAAACTGCTCAAAGGTCAGGTCGGGAATGGCCGCCGGATCGCCACCCGAGTCCACACCGTAGGGACCATTAGGGAACAGCGATGCCTCAATCCGGCGATACATCAGGTTATCGGGATCGGAATAGGCCCCTTTCATCTCGTTGAACACCACGCCCTTATAGACCAAGGGCGCATCGAGTGAGTCGAGCTCGTAGTGCCAGCCCTCTTGTTTAAGTGTGAATGGTGTGATATTTGGGTAGAAAACGGCATCCAGATAAACATCGACCAGGTTGTAGAAATCTTGCAGATTCTGGCTGGCCACCGGATACACGGTTTTGTCGGAAAAGGTCATCGCATTCAGGAATGTTTTTAGCGACCCTTTCAACAGCTCGACAAACGGCTCCTTGAGCGGATACTTACGCGACCCACACAGCACCGAATGTTCCATGATGTGCGGCAAACCGGTCGAGTCGGGGGGCGGGGTAGCAAAAGATACACCGAACACCTTGTTCTCGTCGGCGTTTTCCATCGACAACAGCTCTGCGCCAGTCTTGACATGTCGGTAGCGGCGCGCTGTGGTGTTGAGTTCCGGGATGTCCCGTGTACTGATTAGTTCAAAGCCGTGTACAGTTGTCATCTAATCTCTCAACTTCTCTTAAATTTTCGGTCAGAGCGAAGGTAAATCCGCGAGTAGATTGTACCATTCCTTTCCCTCGTGAGGTACTTGCGAATCCGCGCGAGGGACCATTGACAAACCGCATACCGTCCGATACAATTCCGTCCACTTGAGCCTGGAATCACCCTTGAGACGGCGTCTGGAGCATGGTAAAATGACGCTCATGCTGCCGACGTAGCTCAATCGGCAGAGCAAGCGCCTTGTAAGCGCTAGGTTAGGGGTTCGATTCCCCTCGTCGGCTCTGTTTTAACACACACATAGCCTATGGGTCAGTGTCCCGAGCGGCAAAGGGGGCGGACTGTAAATCCGCTGGCGCACGCCTTCGTAGGTTCGAGTCCTACCTGGCCCACAAACCAGGCACACATGTGTCTGGTCTGTGCCTACGTAGCTCAGTCGGCAGAGCACGCCCTTGGTAAGGGCGAGGTCATGGGTTCAAATCCCATCGTAGGCTCAATTTTCTAAGGATGATATGGTCAAGCCCATAAGGGCGCAT
Source organism: Chloroflexota bacterium (assembly GCA_010092855.1). Taxonomy (GTDB): domain Bacteria; phylum Chloroflexota; class Anaerolineae; order Aggregatilineales; family Aggregatilineaceae; genus TC-15. The sequence continues at coordinate 24,508 of JAADYV010000304.1, forward strand.
TGGGAGGAACCAACAAAGCATGGCCAAGGGTAAGTTTGAGCGGACCAAGCCGCATGTGAACATCGGGACAATCGGCCACATCGATCACGGCAAGACGACCCTGACGGCTGCGATCAC
>JAADYV010000305.1 GCA_010092855.1 Chloroflexota bacterium
ATATTCAACTTTTTTGGTGCCGCAGCAAGCGCGCTGGCGGCCATATGGCGCGCTCAACCCAGCATCATGCCCGCTTCATCGTTGTCGGTGGATGACGGGACAGCGTTGGGATCAAGCGTAATGGTGAACACCGTGCCGTTGCCCACCTCGCTGTCCACCGTGATGTGACCCCCGTGCAGGTTGATGATCTCGCGCGCGATGGTCAGGCCCAGCCCGGTGCCGCTGGCCGCTTCTTCGTTGGCGCGGAAGAATGGCTCGAATACCTGGGACAGATTTTCCTGTTCGATGCCAATGCCGGTATCGCGCACGCGGATACAGATGTCGCCATCAGCGCTATCTTCCAGTTCGACGCGGACTCGCCCGCCCACCGGCGTATAGTTGATGGCGTTGACCACCAGGTTGGTGATCACCTGGGAAATGCGCTGGGGGTCGACGGTCATGCTCACCGGCTGGTCGGGTAGGTCGGCGGTCAGCGCGATCTGTTTGCCCTCGGCTTCGGCCTGTTGGATGGTGACGACATCGGTGATCAAGGCGCGCAGGTCCACCTCCTGGTGATACAGCGGGATGACGCCGCGCTCAAACCGCGAGACGTCCAGCAGGTTCTGGATCAACTCGGCCATGGCGTCCGTTACGCGCTCGATGATCTGCATGTGTTCTTGCAGGCGTTCCGGCTGGCGGCGGATCAGGTACAGGCGCGTTTTAAGATTGGCCAGCGGTGTGCGCAACTCGTGCGACGCACTGGCGATGAAGCGGTCTTTTTGGGCCTGGAGCGCTTTTTCCTGGCTGATGTCGCGCATGATGGCGACCGTGTTCTCACCTTCGACATTGGGAACCCGATTGATGGTCATGGCAGCATCAAACTGGCGACCGGCGCGGTTTTGCAGCCGGACTTCGCCGCGCCAAATCGTGTGGCGTTCCATCGAGCGCCTGATTTCGGTCGTGAGTTTTGGTGTGGCGTTTAAGGGGGCGGTGACATACCCAAACGCGCCAGTCGGGTCGTTTTCGATTTCTTCCAGCGAAAAGCCAAACAACTCGCGGAATGCCGTGTTGATGTAGGCCACGTGGTTGCCCTCGTTGTGCACCAGGGCCTCGCCCATCGTGTCCAGAATAGTCTGTAACTGGGAGCGCTGGGCTTCGAGCGCCGCGGTGCGCTCCTGGACGCGCTGTTCGAGTTCGTTGGCATAGCGTTCGATGTCGTTATAGAGTTGGGCGTTGTGAATGGCCACCGCTACCTGGTCAACGAACGCTTGCAACGGGGGTATGTGCCGGTCCGTGAAATAGCCAGGGGTGGCGCTGTCCAGGTTGAGGAAGCCGACCACGCGCCCTTCACGGCTGATGGGCAGCGTGATGTGCGAGCGCACCCACACAGTTTTGTCGTTGCGCTGCCAGACGGGATCACTTTCGGTGTCCGAAATGACGATGGGGCGCTGTGCTTCCATGCCAATCTGCAAACCCCGGTAATCTGTAATGCGCAGGTGCATACCGCGCACCGAGGCCTTGCGTTCGGCATAGCCCCGGCTGCCGACTACGTGGGCGGTATCCCCTTCTTCGCTGACAAACATGATGCTGGTCGCGTCGTGGGGCACCACGCGCTCGATGTTGGCCAGGATGTTGTTCATCACCGCGTCGAGCTGGAGGGTGCTGTTGACGGCAGCCGCCGTATCGCGCAGCGCTTCGGCCAGGGTGCGCTGTTCGCGCTCAGCAGTGAAGAGCTGGGCATTGTGCAGCGCGACCGCCGCCTGGTCGGCCAACGCCTGCAGCCGCTCGCCATGCTCCGGCGTGAAGAAGTTGGGCGTGGCGCTGTCCAGGTTCAACAGCCCGACCAGTTCCCCGTACAGGCGAATGGGTGCCCCTGCGAATGAGCGAATCCAGTCCAGGTTGGGCAGGTCCTGCCACCCTGTATTTGTGCGGGTGTCGGCCACGATGTACCAATCACCTGATTGGATGACGTTATGGATGAAATAGCCCGGATCATCGGTGGGCACGACGAGTTGTTTGATCCAGTCTGCCAGGTGATAGCGCTCGTAGCCATGACTGCCGACCACGCGCGCCATGTTTTGTTCGCTGTCAAGCAGCATAATGTTGGCGGCGTCGTGCGGTACTACCTGCCCTACATTATCCAGCACACGGCTCAAGACGTGGCCCGGATCGAGCGTGCTGGTCAGGGTGGTGGCGGTATTGCGCAGCGCTTCGGCCAGCGTGCGCTGTTCGCGCTCGTCGGTGAAGAGCTGGGCATTGTAGATGGCGATGGCAGCCTGGTCGGCGAAGGCCTGCAAGTGCGTGGCCTGCTTGCGGGAGAAGGTTCCGGGTGTCGCGCTGTCCAGGTGCAGAATACCCGCCGGTTCGCCCTCCAGGTAGATGGGGGCTTTGAGCGAGGCACGCACCCATCTTGTTTCCGGTCGTGCGATCCAGTCGGGCTCCTCGGCGGTATCGGGGACGACGATAGCCTGGCCCAGTCTGATCATACTATGCCACACCGGGACCGAGTCGATGCGGGTACGCAGGGTGTCCAGCCAATCCGCCGGGCCGTTTACGTCGTACCCGTAGTGTTGAGCCACCTGTGCCACCCCGTCCTTGATGTGCATGATATTGGCGGCATCGTGAGGAATCACGCGCCCGATGTTGTCCAGGATGCGCGCCAGCACCTCGTCAACGTCCAGTGTGCTGTTGACCGCCGCCGCCGTATCGCTCAGCGCTTCGGACAGAATGCGCTGTTCCCGCTCGGCATCGTAGAGCTGCGCTTTGGCGATAGAGATCGATGCCTGGTTTGCGATGATCTCGACCAACTCGATCTCGAATGGCTCGAAGTGGCGGTACTCGGTCGAGTCCAGCCCCAGGGTGCCCATCACCTCGTCACCGACGACCAGCGGGGCCACGATCAACGAGCGGGTGCCGCGCCGCCGCATCAGGTCCCAGACGGCTTCGAACAGCGGGTCGGTCTGCACATCGTAGGACACCAGCGGTTTGTGCGTGCGCCGGATGAGTTCGATGGATGGGTTATCCGCCAGCGGGATCATCACATTACGGCGGCGTGTGTCGATGGGGTGGGTATCGAATACCAGGCGGCTGGTGTGCTCGTCTTCGAACAGCGCCAGCCCGCCATATTGCACGCCCATCAGGGCCTGTAGCTCTAACAGCGAGATGCGATATATCTCTTCCAGGTCGAGCGATTGGGCCAACCGGTTGGAGATGCGATTCACCTGGGCCAGACGCTGAGCCTGGGCCTGCAGTTCGGCGGCGTGCTGTTGGGTGGCGGCGTACATGCGGGCATTGCGGATGGCGACGGAGGTCTGGTTGGCGAAGGTTTGCAGCCGCACCGCGTGCTGGGCGGTGAAAAAGCCAGAGGTGGTACTGTGGACATTAAGTACGCCGATCACCTGGCCGTCCAGCGTGATGGGGGCGCTGGCCATCGAACGCAGCCAGGCGGTTTCGTCGAAGGAGTGGTAGTTGGGGTCGGCTGCGGTGTCGTGGCTGATGTAGGCCTGACCGGTGGTGATGATGTGTTTGAGGATCGGGTACTGGTCGGCATCTAGCCGCAGTGCGCTAAGCCAGCTCGCCAGGTCTTCGCGATGATACCCCGTCGCACGGACCACGCGCGCCTGGTTGTTTTCGATCATCATGATGTCGGCGGCGTCATGTGGTACCACGCGCTTGAGGTTGTCCAACATGCGGTCCAGCACAACGTCCGGGTCCAGCGTCTGGCTGATGGTGGCCACATTGTCGCTGATGGCTTGTGCCATGGCGTGCTGTTCGCGTTCGGCGGCGAAGAGCTGGGCGTTATGCAAGCTGATCGCGGCCTGGTTGGCCAGGATGCCAAACATGGTCAGGTCAGCGTGTTGGAAAGCGTCCGGCTGGCTGTCGAACAGCCCCAACAGCCCGGTTACCTCCTCACCGCTGGTCAGGGGCAAAAAGAAGGCGGACTGCGGTGGATGTTCGCCAAAAACATCCAGCGTTTCTGCGCGCAGGGCGAGATGGGCTTGCAAGGCTTCTGCATCCGCGATCCAGGGCCGGTGGCTGGCCAAGCCTGCGGTATACGGTAAGCGTGTCAGAGGGACGGTGGCAAACCGTGTGGCGTCAACTTCCGTGCCGCCCACCACCGCGAAATCTAACACGAAGGATTGGGTGCTGGCATCGAGGATGGCGATGAAAAAGTAGGGGGCGTTCAGCAGCCGCTGCGCGATTTCTTCGTGCAGCATCCGGTAAATGGTGACGCTGTCGAGCGTCGAGCGCAGTTTGCGCCCGATTTCGAGGACGGTCAGCAGGTGGCGGTTGCGTTGTTCGAGTTGGTGATTGAGCTGCAGCAGAGTTTCTTCAGCCTGGGTGCGCGCCGTTGTATCGCGCGCGAAAATCGACACGCCGATGATGTCGCCGTCGTCGGTCACAATCGGGTTGAACGATTGCTCGATGTATATGCGCTGGTCGTCCACATCGTACCATAAATCGTGGGTAAACTGCTCGCCACCCAGCGCCCGGTCCAGTAATGCCTGCCAGCGCACCTGCGCGTCGGGAGTGAATTGGTCTGTGAACTTTTCGCCGGGGTTGGGTATCGCGTTCGTGGTGCGTTGGAAGCGCTGTCTGAAAGCCGAGTTGCCTGTCACCAGCCGGTAATCGGTATCGACCGACCAGATGGCGTCGGACGTGTTTTCGAAGAGGGCGGCCAGGTAGGAGCGGCTCGCGGCCAGTTCGGTCTGCGCCTGGGTGCGCGCCTGCTGGGTGCGCAAGACCGCAATGCCATACGCCAGGTCGCCGGCCAGTTCATTCAACAGCGCGATCTCGTCGGTGGTGAATGTGGCGGGCTGCGCGGAGAAAACCACCAGCACACCTGCCGCTTCATCGTCAATTTCCAGCGGCAGCGCCAGCAGCGACCGGTAGCCGCGTTGCAGCGCCAGCGTGTCCCAGGTAGCCGACTCGCTTTGGGCAGGGGAGGTGTGGTTGGCGATGTCGGTCACCAGGCGTGGCTCATTCTGGCGGACGGCGGCGCTCGTTGGGTTCGTGTCCCGCACCATCAGCATGACCTGGCTCAGATACCCATCTTCGTGCCCGGCCCAGGCCATCGGTTGGATCGTCTGCTCGGCCTCGTCCACCAGGCCTACCCATGCCATGCGATAGTCACCAGTATCCACGATGATGCGGCACACGTCATGCAGCAGCGTGTTTTCATCTGTCGCGCGGATCATGGTCTGGTTACAATCGCTCAGCGCACGATAGGCGCGCAAGGCGCGAAACAGCGCATCTTCGGCCTGTTTGCGCTGGGTGATGTCTTGAACCTGCGCGATGATGTGCTGGGGCTGCCCCTCGTCATTGTAGAGCACGGCGGAAGTCACGTCTACCCAAACGGGATGCCCACCGCGGTGCAGGTAGCGTTTTTCGTATTGGATGGTGACATGCTGGTCGTCGAAAACCTTTTGCCAGTTGGCGTCGGTGGCGGGCAGGTCGTCGGGATGGGTGATCTCGCGGAAGGTCTTGCCGGTTAGCTCGAAAGCGGTATAGCCCAGCATGTTGCACAGCGCCTGATTCACGCGCGAGAAGCGCTGGTCCGGTGCGACCAGGGCAATGCCCGCCGCCGCGCTGTCGAAAGCGGTGCGGAAGCGTTCTTCACTTTCGCGCAGCGCACGTTCGGCGTGTTTGCGCGCGGTGATGTCGCGCACGGCGGCCAGCAACAGCTTCTCGCCCAGAATCGTGATCTCGCGCAGCGAAACCTCAACTATCACCAGACTGCCGTCCTTGCGCACATGCTGCCATTCGAACCGCTGGGGTTCGCCACGCATGGCGGCCTGGATGCGTGCGGTTGCCGCCTCGCGGGAAAGCTGGCCGTCCGGCTGGCGTTCGGGCGAAAAATCGATTGGGCTGCGTCCGATCAGGTCTTCGCGCGTGTGCCCGTACAGGTCGAGCGTGCGCGGGTTGCAGTCGACAAACTTGCCGTCTTTGATCAGAATCAGGGCATCGTTGGCGCTTTCGAACAAGGTGCGATAGCGGTTTTCGCTTTCGCGGCGCGCTTCTTCGGCGATGCGACGCTGGGAGATATCGACGTGGGTTCCGGCAGCGCGGATCGGATTGCCGTGCTGGTCGCGCTCGACCACCTTGCCCCGGTCCAGAATCCACTTCCACTCCCCGGCTTTGGTGCGCATCCGGTGCTCTGCTGAGTACTGCTCGGTTTCGCCGCGCAGATGGGCTTGCAGCACTTCGTTGACCCAGGGCATGTCGTCGGGATGCACCAGTTGTTCCCAGGAGGAAACATGTGGCTCGATCTCGTCCAGACGATAGCCCAGCATCTCGGCCCAGCGCGGACTGAAAACGACGTTCCCAGACGGGATGTGCCAGTCCCAAAAGCCATCGGTACTGCCCTCCAGCACCAGTTGGAGCTGGCGTTGACTGCGTTGCAGCGCCTCGTTGGCTTCCACCAGGCGCGCGGTGCGGTCCAACACGCGCTGTTCCAACTCGGCGTGGGCGCGGCGCAGCTCGCTTTCGATCTGTTTGCGTGCGGTGATGTCACGCCCGATGCCCACCAAGCGGGTGATGGTTCCTTCCGCGTCGCGGATCGGTACTTTGGTGGTCAGAATCCAGCGAGCATTGCCTGCTGGGTCCTGGCCGGGTTCTTCCTGGTTGATTAACGGTTCGCCGGATTCGAAGATCGCGCGCTCGTCTTGCAGGAAGCGGTTGGCCAGTTCGGGGGGGAAGAAGTCGTGGTCTGTTTTGCCAACGACCTCGTCGGCAGACGTCTGGCCCATCAGCTGCACCACCGCCGCGTTGGCGGTGAGAAAGCGGCTGTCGCGGTCTTTGATGTAGACATAGTCCGGGATGTGGTCGAGCAGCGTGCGCAGCAGATTGCGGTCGGCGGTGAGTTCGGTTGTGCGCGCGCGGATCAAGTGTTCGAGCTGGACTTGCAGTTCGCGTTGGGCGGCTTCGGTCGTTTTGCGCGTCGTGATGTCGCGCACGATGATCATCACCTCGTCGCTGCCGCTGGCCACATAGCGCGCTTCATATTCGCGCCCGTGGAACTGGTATTCGAGGATTTCTGTCCGGCGCGTGTCCAGCGCGCGTCGGATATACTCCAGGTTGGTTTGGGCCTGGTCGGGCGGCATGAAGCTGGTCAGGTGCTGGCCGAGAACTGGTTGGGAAAGCTGCCCCGCCAGCGAACCGGCAGGCGCTTGGTACGAGAGAAATTTGCCATCCCGGTCTGTGCGAAAGATCAGGTCCGGGATGGCGTCGAGCAGGGCGCGGTTGGTGCGTTCGCTGTGCAGCAGCGCGTGATGAGCACGCTGTTCGCGCCGGATGTAGTTCTTGAGCAGCAAGTACAACACGAAGCTGGTGAACGCGACATACAATGCGCCTTTGTAGGTTTGGACGCGCAGAATCCATTCGTCGCTGGTGAAGATGAGATTCACAGCCCAGTCGGAAACCACTATCCACGCGCTGCCCACAACCATGTATATCAAGGCTATCCGCAGCGGGAAACCTTCTCCGGGCGATAGATTACGACGATCCATGCGGTGCTGCTCCTTACAACCAGCTTCGTGGTGTCTCTTTTGGTGTTGCTTGCTGTTGTTGCCTAAACCTAGTTGCGCAGCGGCTTGTTGAATTGCAACATGTGGCCGATGCGTTCCTGGGTTTTTGGTTCTTTACACAGGTCGACGAAGGCCTCACGCTCCAGGTCCAGGATGTACTGCTCCGGCACCCAGCCGGGTTCCGACAGGTCGCCGCCACATAGAATATACGCCAGTTTATCCGCGATGAGAGCTTCGTGATCGGTGGCAAAGCGGCCCTGGTGCAGCGTGTAAACCGCGATACGCAGCGCGGCCAGCGCGTCGCGCCCCGCTGCCCAGATTTTCTGTGGGGGCAGGGGAGTGTAGCCACTGCTGACCAGGTGCAGCACCTCCTGTTTGGCAGCGTGCAGCAGGTGGTCGCTGTTGAGCACGATGCGGTCGGCGGGCCGCAAAAAGCCCAGTTCGCGCGCTTGCTTGGCGCTCTCCGACACTTTGGCCAGCGCGATAGCCTCGAACACTTTCTGCAAATGCGGCAGCACGTCGGCGTTGGGCGTGCGCATGACGGGGTTGACCACGCGGCGCAGCAGTTCCTTGCAGCCGGTGCCCGCCGGGATCAGGCCCACGCCGATCTCGACCAGCCCGGTATACAGTTCCGCGCTGGCGACGGTGCGCGCCCCGGCCATCATGAACTCTGCGCCCCCGGCCAGCGCCATGCCGAAGGGAGCCGTCACCACCGGCCTGGACGCATAGCGCAGCTCCTGGAACAGGGTTTGCAGTTCGCGCGTGACGGCTTCGATCTGGTCCCACTGTTCCTGCTGGGCCAGCATCATGATCAGGAAAATGTTGGCCCCGGCGCTGAAGTGATCGCCCTGGTTGCCGACCACCAGCCCGTCGAAGTCACTCTTCAGGTAATCAAGTGCTTTCCAGCCCATCTTGATGATGTCGTCGTCGATGCTGTTGGCCTTGCTGTGGAATTCCAGCAGGGCCACGCCGTCGCCCATATCCAGCAGCGAGGCGCTGGCCATGCCCGCGACCTTTTTGCCCGCCGCGTGCAGGTCCTTGATCAACACCGCGCGCGGATCGCGGTCCAGGGGAACATACGC
>JAADYV010000306.1 GCA_010092855.1 Chloroflexota bacterium
ACGAAATCGCGGAGGACCTCGGCTGGCGCGCGCCCGACTGGTTTATCCAGGGCGTCAGCGGCGGCATGGGGCCGATTGGCCTGGTCAAAGGCTTTGAGGAACTGGTGCAACTGGGTTTGGTGGATAGAGTGCCCGGCATCGGCATTGTCCAGTCGGAAGGATGCGCGCCCATGATTCAGGCGTACAAGGCAGGCCAGCGCATCGCCGTGCCAGTCGAGAATCCCCAAACGCTGATCGCCACGCTCAGCACCGGGCGTCCGGGGCGTGCCTACGAGATTTTGTGGGAACTGATGAACAAGTATGGGGGAGCCGCCGAAAGCGCCAGCGACGAAGAAGCGTTCGAGGCCATGCGCTTGCTGGCGCGCGTGGATGGCCTGTCGGTGGAACCGGCGACGGCAGTGGCGTTCGCGGGCATGTTCAAAATGGTCCGCAACGGTACGATAAAGCCCGAGGACGTGGTAGTTATCAACTGCTCCGGACATACGCTGCCGGTCGAAAAGCACATCCTGGGCGACCAGTGGCAGCGCCAGGTGGATGTCTCCCGCGCGGGGAAGACGGTATCGCTGCCAGAAGAGGGCTTGCTTTCGGCGTTGGAGCAAGTCGAGTCGAGCATCAGTAAAGTGGTCGTGATTGAAGACAACGCCGACGCCGCCCGCCTGATCAGCCGCATTTTGCAAACGCGCGGTCATCGCGTCGAAACCGCCAGCAACGGAGCCGAGGGTATCAAACTGGTCCGCCAGATTCGGCCCGATGTGATCATCACCGATCTCATGATGCCGGGGGTGGATGGCTTCCAGGTACTCGACACGCTGAAGTCCGACGAAGAACTCAGCCAGATTCCCGTGATTGTGCTGACGGCTAAAGAACTCACCCCGCGCGAGCGCAAACGCCTGAGCGGGCAAATCGACGCCTTGCTGCAAAAAGGTGGCTTTTTGGACGAAGAACTACTGCAAAGTATCATCAAGACATTACAATAACCTGCCCGATCCCAACGCAGCCCAATGGGGGCAAAACAGGATGTCAAACAAAGCGACCATCTTGTATATCGAGGACGACGAAGCCAGCCGTATCCTGATCCAGCGCGTGCTCAAACACGCCGGGTACCGGGTCTTGATCGCCAGCCGTGCGCTGGAGGGCATCGACCTGGCTCACCAGCACCGGCCCGATCTGATTCTGACCGATATCAACCTGCCCGACCTCAGTGGGCGAGAAATCTCCGTGCGGCTACGCGCCGATCCGCGCCTGGCCAAAGTACCGATTGTCGCCCTGACCTCGCTGACACACGCGTTCGAACGGGACAAAACCTTTGTGGCGGGCGTCAACGGGTACCTGACCAAGCCCGTTGATGTCACGACGCTGACTGACAAGATCGAAGAATACCTGCGTGGCCACACCGACACGGTCGATTCCACTACCCTGGAACCAGCGCGGCGGGCCTATAATCAGGAACTGGTCGAGCGCCTGGAAGCCAACGTCCGCGAGCTTGAAACCAATTACGATGACCTGCGGCGGCTGGATCGCATCAAAGACGACTTTATCCAGCTCACAGCCCACGAGCTGCGAACCCCGCTCACGACCGTGTACGGTTACAGCCGGTTGGTGCAAACCTCGGAAGCGATCCAGCGCCTGATGGCGAGTGATATCGAGGTCGACGCCCTGCTAACCGGGCTGGTCGACTCTATTGAACGGCTGCACATCGTGGTAAACGAGATCATCACCATCTCACGCATTGCATCCGGTCGTGTCGATCTCAAGCTGGGGCCAACCAACCTGGGCGAAGTGATTAAGCGCGTGGTGGATGGCTACAGTGCGGTCATCCAGCAGCGCAAACTCGAGCTTGCGTTCGCCCCCAAAGACTGGCCAAACCACTTCTACGCGGATATGGCCCTGTTGGAGCTGGCCTTCAGCAACATCCTGGGCAACGCCATCAAGTACACACCGGACGAGGGAAAAATTACTCTGCAAGCCCATTCCCACAATGACACGGTGTTGATTAGCGTGCAGGACACCGGTATCGGGATCGACCCCGAAGACCAGGAACGCATCTTCGACCGGTTCTATACCGCAGGCGACACGCAACTCCATTCCACCAGCAAAACCGCCTTCCGCGGCGGTGGGCTGGGACTGGGGCTGGCGATCTGCCGGGGCATCATTGAGGCCCACAGCGGCAAAATATGGGTCGAAAGCGAGGGCTGCGACGAGGAGAAGCTGCCTGGCAGCACGTTTGTGATCGAGCTACCGCTCCAGGCCAACAAACCGGGCCGTACCCGGCAAACTTTCTTATAGAACTCGTGCTTCACATTTATGGCAGATGACGTTCAGACCAAACGCAACGAACTAATCGGCGCATTGTTATCCCCTGTGTTTTTGGGCCTGGCCCCGGTGTTCGGCAAATTAGCGTTAGAAGGGGGGTCGGATCCATTTACGGTTGCCGCCATCCGGACGACGCTGGCTGCCGGACTGTTGTGGCTGCTTTACGCCCTCTTCTGGCGCAAATATATTTACATCTACACCGCCGGTTTTCTGGGCTGCGCCGTAGTCGGCCTCATTAACGGGATCGGTTCACTGATGTACTATAACGGTCTCAGCCGCCTGGATGCCTCGCTCTCCCAACTGCTAAATGGCACCTACCTGATCTTTGTGGTGCTGATGGCGCGGCTAGGGGGCCAGTCACTAACCTGGCGGACGGCGGCGCGCGTGCTGCTGGCGATGTTTGGCCTGATGTTGATCACCGGTGGGGTTCGGGGCGAACTGGACTGGTTGGGCGTGGGCTTTATGATGGGAAATGCTTTGCTCTTTGCGGGCACGGTCGTGCTCAGCCAGCGCATCCTATATGAAATGCCCGCCCAAACGGTCACTCTATATGTCATGACGGTTATGGCGCTGTTCGTGCTGATGGCGCGCGCGGTATACGATTTACATTGGCTGCCCCAGAGCGCCTCCGCGACCTGGGCGATCCTGGCGCTGGCCATGTCCACCGCCCTGTCGCGCCTGACGTTGTTCACAGGCGTCAAAACGCTCGGCAGCCTGCAAACCACGCTGCTGGCCATTACCGAGATCGCGGTGGCTGTTTCGCTGTCTTTTTTGTTTTTGGAAGAAAGCCTGACCGGGCTGCAGTGGCTGGGCGTAGGCGCGTTTATCCTGAGCCTGTTGTTGCAAGGCCGCGCGTATAACACCACGCGGGGCGCGATCCCTATGCCCAATATGGCCGGCATCGCGTTTCAACAGATTGCTTTTACCCACGCCTTTGGCAACAGCGGCATCTCGCAGGACGAACTCGACGCGATCCGGCGCATGATGGGTGCCGAAGGCCCGCTGCCTTCTGAGCCGCCGCTGGAATATCCGAAAACCACTGCAGAAGAAGACAACCCGCTCGAAAGCACCAACTGAGTTTACGCTTGCTCAGAATTGCGCGGCTTGAGGAATTCAATCAATTTCCTCACCGGTCTGGTGATCCGGGAAGGACGATCATCAGCAGGGGCAACCTCGTGCGCGGCTGGCTCAGGGGCCGGCGGCAGTTCGGGAACCGTTGTGGGTTTCTTCGGTTCGGTCGTTTTGCGCGCAGCGCTGTCTGCCGCCACCGGTTGGGCGCGCGCTGGATGGGGCGCAGGCGGCGATGGCGCGGATGGAGGGGGTGCGACGACAGCAGCTGGACGTGGTGGTGGCTTTGGTGCTGCGCGCGCGTCGTCCTGGGGTGGTTCGGTATAGCGCACGCGCATCGCGGCAATGGCGTCTGCCGTCCCAATGCGACGCAGAGCTGCGGCGGCAGTGCGACGCACAACCGGATGTGGATCGCGTAAAGCAGCCGCCAGCGGCTCGACCGCCCAGGTCGCCTGAATCTGGCCTAATACAGCGGCGGCATTCCGGCGTACCTGCCAAGATTCGCGCCGCAGCGCTCCCAGCAGCGTCACCACCGCTGGTGCACTCTGGAGCTGCAGCAGGGCATCCGCCGCAGCCAAACGAACTTTAGGGGGCGATGAAGAATTGTGAAACAGCATCACCAATGGCTCGACCGCCAGTCGGTTGTTCATCTGGCCCAAGGCTTGCGCCGCGCGAATCACGTTGTCCGGGTTGCGACTGCCCAGAGCTTTGATCAGACCATTGAGGTCCTGGTGTTGGATCAGGCTGCCAACGTCGGTGCGGTGATCGAGGACGTGCAAAGTTGCGCTCAAGTTGGCGCGTACCTGCCGGTCTGTCTCGGCGCGAAACGCTGCCTTCAACGCCGGTACTGCCTGAGTCGCATCCAGGGTGCGCAGAGCTACCGCCGCTCGCTTACGGATTTCGGGATCAGGATAACGCAAGGCTGCGATCAAGCCTTGTACATCGCGCCGAGATTGAAGTTGCCAGATATTGGGCCGGGAATTTGCCACAATGCTTTGTCCTTCAAGGTCGAACAAGCTGCCCTGCACAAATTATCGCACAGGACTGCTTAAATTAGAATAGGCCAACCGTACAGGATTCCTAACCGGTCAGGCTGGCATTTTGGTCTGAGAATGGTAACGCATTTAGCATACGATACGACACGGTCCTGTCTGAGAAGAAAAAGTTAATCCCGCGTAATTGTATATAATAACCTGTGTTTGTCGGGCGAGACTATCACGGGAGCAAAGAAAGGAAAAGTCCCCATCGTTTCGTGGCCTGTGATTTGCGCCTTTACACAGGGGCTGTAGAATAGGCGGACAGGCGTCTGGTATTTGAACGACGGAGAAAGATGATGGATACACACAAATGCCCGAATTGCGGGCATGAAAACCTGGGACGGGCTGTATTTTGCTTCCAATGCGGCACCAATCTGGATGCGCCCCCAATTGTACGGGGCATTCATCGTCACCGTCGACATGTCGAAGACGCCATGCGCTATGTCCAGGGCCGGGAAGATACGCTCGAGCCAGACCTGGTGCGCAACCTGCGCGAAGCCAAAGCCAAACTCCCGCCCCCCATCGATGGCACTCCTGTGACCTGTTTGCGCTGTGGAACCCTGAACCGTCCGCTCGCCAGCTATTGCATCGGGTGTGGGGCGACGCTTTCGGTACCAGACGAAATCGACCAGACCCAGCACGTGCCCCGTGCCAGTGCGCGGAGTGATGTGGGGCAAGTGCGGGATAACAACGAAGACCGGGTGGGGCTGTGGGCCAGACACGGCATTTTGCTCGCCTTGGTTGCTGATGGCATGGGCGGGGCAGTGGCCGGGGAAGAAGCCAGCCGCCTGGTGACCGAAGCGATCCAGGCCGATTTTTTAGGAGAAGCGCGGGGCAGTGAAACGCTGCGCGACCTGACGGAAGACGAAATCACCGACAAGCTGCGTTTCGCGGTGCGGCGCGCGAACCGGGCCGTAATCCACCGCGCCAACGAGCACCCAGAACTGCAAGGCATGGGCACCACGATCACGTTGGCATTTGTGCGCGACAACCGCGTCGTGATAGCGCATGTTGGTGACAGCCGAGCCTATTTGATTGATGGGCATGAAGGCTGGATCAACCAGATCACTGACGACCACAGTTTTGTCGAAGCGCTGCTGGCCTCAGGCCACATCACGCCCGAACAGGCCGCCGTCCATCCCATGCGCAACGTGCTCTACCGGGCATTGGGCCAAGTCGAGGATACTGAAGCCGACCTCTACAGCCGCAACCTGGCCGAAGGTGACCGGCTGGTGCTGTGTTCGGACGGGTTGACGCGCCATATCACCCCGGCAGAAATAGCCGACATTGCCACCCAAAGCGACTCGCCTGAGGAAATCGCCCAGCAGTTGGTTGATCTGGCCAACGAACGGGGCGGCGAAGACAATATCAGCGCTGTGGTCATTGTGATGGAGCGCGCCGAAGACGTGGATTTCGAAGAACCGCCGGACCCGGCTCTGTTTGCCGAAACCGAACTCGGTCTGTATCAGGCTTCGCCCGCGGAAGAAACCACCAACCGGAAAACGGTGGAACTGCGGATCGAACGCGGTGAAGACGATGCCGAGGGGGACCAGGGTACTAGTGACGACAGCCGCTAGCGTATGCTATTGTTATGGTAACTCAATCCTCAATGGATTGTATCTTAATCATCTAAGTTCTGGAGGAATCATCACATGCTGTATCTCCCGCGTGAAGAAGGTCAGGGTCTGGTTGAGTACGCTCTGATCCTCGTGTTGGTCGCCGTTGTTGTGATTATCATCCTGGCCCTGCTCGGCCCGGCCATCGGCAACATCTTCTCCAACATCATTAACAACCTGTAAGTCGTCAATGGGGCAGCCAATCGGCTGCCATAGTGTTTCTATACCAAGCGCCCGGACGAACCGGGCGCACTTTTTTTGGGGGTTGGGGAAGAAGTCGTGCGGAAGCGAGCTATTCCGCCAATACCAACTGGAAATCGTCCAGCCAGATGATACCTTGCTGCGGCATCTCCCAATGGCCGACATCCAGCGCCATCCACACCACGCGCGCAGGATCAAACACCTCGACTCCGCCATCTACCCACTGTGCTTTTTCCAGGTCCTCCCACCGGATCACGACCTGAGTCCAGGTTTCACCCGGCGCTTGTAGTTCGATCTCAAACGGCGTCGCGCCTTCCACATCCGGATTCGCCTGGGAGGGATCCTCAACAGCCAATGCCACGCGCAGGATCATACCCGGTTCGCTAGAGCGCCAGGCAAAGCGAAAACCTACCGCATCGGCCCAGCTATCCCCAGTTTCAAAATTCACGCCACAGCCAGCGCTCCCATCCGGCCCGGTCTGGTAGGTTAACTGGATTGCGCCACTGCTTTCATAGCCTACCTCGCTCAGGCCACAGTCAAAAGCAGGAACGTCTGCGTTGGTATAGTCCCACCACTGGTCGAGTACGCTGGGGTCTTCAAAGTCTTCCAGCAGTTCGCCATCCCAGACCAGGGCCATCTCCCCATCATAACCAACATCGGCAGGGGCCTCGTCACCTTCGGCAGCGTCCAGTTCGTCTTCTACCTCAGCAGCATCGGATGGTTCACCCGGCGCGGCCACCGCACCATCACCATAGAAATCGCGCGCTGCGCTATCCACGAACTCGACAAAGACAGGCCCCACGGTCTGATTCGCCAGCGTGTTGGGATGACTGTCCCACTCGTCCATGCGATATTCCGCGCGCAGATAGCCCGTCTCGTCGGCCAGTTCGCTGAAAAAATCAAAGACCGCAATGTTTGGATGCCCGGCCAGGTATTCATCCGAGGTCAGGTATTCGGCCCAACGACGAGCACGTGCAGCATTTTCCGGCGTGGTTTCGTTGGGCACCAGCGGCGGCGTGGTGAAGGGAATAAAAAGCTTGTCGGAATGCTGGTCCATCACGTCGCGTATGCTGAGGAAATACTGCTGGTACTGTTGATACATGCCTTCATCATAAATGTTGGACGATGGGAAGCAGCTCTTGAAGATGATCACGTCATATTCCAACATATGGCTGAAGGTATTGGAGGGCGGCGAGGTCACCGGCTGGTTGAAGATCGCATACCAGCCGTCCGGATCGGTGTTGTCACCGGGGACGTTCCAGTTGGTGCCGGTATAGTTCCCCGATGGATCGACCAGACCTTCGTCGTTGTAGCCATGATCCCAGAACTCATAGCCCGAACCGGCCAACGACTCCCGCACGCCGCCTTCCCAGATCAGGCCCCCGCCTGTCGAGTGGTGCATAAAGAGAATGCTGATCGGCTCGCCCTGCGCACCTGCCGCCGGTACGCTGATCAGCAGCATACTCAGGATCAAAACGGAAACAAACGTGATACGCCAGATAGCCATGCTTTTTCGCTCCTTGGATAACCCACAGTGACATTCGTAAACGAAAAAAAAGGGTGCCTGTTGGCCCCCCTCCTTACCCATTATTCCGGCTTGCCCGGCTGCGTCCCAACCTGCAGCTTAAGCGACTCCTCGCGTTCTTGGACGCGCTGCACCATATCAACCAGCGTGTTGAGTAGCTGCCGGATTTCCTCCTCGTCCTCCGTACCGGCTTGGTCAACCTCAAGCTGCGTATTGCCTTCGGCCAACTGCTGCGTGGTTTCCATGACCGTTCGCAGATAGGTCGTCGTATAGCGTACCCGGTCGACCAAGTTGCGCATCATAGATAAGCCCACACGGGGGCGCTCGCGCAGAAACATTTCGAAATCGTCACGATGCAGCACCAGCACCTCAACCGGTTCGGCAGCCGCAGCGGAGGCCGAGCGCGGTTTCTGATCCAGCATTGACAGTTCCCCAAAGGTATTTGGTGCCTTCAAGTGGCGAATGGTGAATTCGTTGCCCTGGGTGTCCTCGGTGAAAATGCGAATCTGGCCGGACACGATCACATAGATCGAGTCGCCCACCGAGTCCTTCGGAAACAAAACTTCATCGGCGGCGAAGGTCTGGTGTCGCATGAGTTTGATCAGGGCTTCGCGGTCGGCCAGTTCCACCCCCTTGAACAGGGGTGAATGTTCGAGTTGTTCGGCAATACGGATACTTTCAGACATGGTTCACCTTCCTGCTTCACGCGCGCCCGGCACGGATGGACTGCTCGCGTTCCTGCAAGTCTGCTGCCGCCCGTGAGAACACACCCGCTACCACCTCGGATGTATCTTCTGCGATTTCTTCAGGCTGCAAGGCGATCTTGTCGGATGGTGGGGGTGTGGTGTTGGTCTGAACCGCGAGCGCCGCATAGTTACCCTGCGCGATGGTACTCATAGACGCCACACTGGCTTCGACGGTATTGGTGGTATGCCGCACCTTGTCGGCCAGGTAGCGTAGCATGGCCAACACAACTTTGGGACGGCTCTGGATGAACATGGTGAACACTTCACGCTGCAAGACCAGTGCCTTGGTCGTGGTCTTGGCCGCAGCCCCAGCAGAACGCAGCTGCCCATCCAATAGTGCAAACTCGCCGACTACGTTGCCGGGGCCAAAGGTGCGAATGGGTTCCGGCTTCCCATCGGTATCGCGCAGGAAAATCTCGATCTCGCCCGCTTCGACCAGGTACATGGCGTCGCCAGGATCGTTTTGCTCAAACAGGGTCGTACCGGCTTCAAGGTCATGTACTTCGATGGCACGACACAGATTCTCCAGATTGGCGGGAGAAACATGCTGGAAGATAGTGATCTGGTGCAACCGGTCCGCCATTGCGCTTAACTGCTCTGGCGTGAACGATTCAGCCAGTTCCGATATACGCATGAACATATCAAATGTGTGCACGAGCGTGGGGTCAAACTCGCCCAACTCTTCGTTCATGGCTTCTTGCATCGCGGTGTCTTCGCTGGGAAACACAGATTGCAAGAACAGCCGCACCGATGGCCCCAACTTCCGACGGATGCTCTCGCTTTCGTCCTGAAGCTCGTCGAACTCTTCCTGCCATGCCTCGCGCAGCCGGTCGCTGACGTCGGTTTTCAAGTTGTTTTGAAGAATGCCCATGTTGGCCTGAACCACCAGCAGCCGCCGGACCTGGGCAATGTGATCGTCGCCAAAAATCTCGTGAAGTGTGGAGAATATCTCCTCGATACCGGCCCCACCTAATCGCTGTACGGCTTTGCGCTCGCCGGTGGAAACATCAACCTCCAACCCCAGCGATTCGGCAAACCGCTTCTTTTCTTCGGCCAGGCCCTGCACCACCTGTACGGCGATGACGATGCCGCCGCCGATGCCAATGCCGACCGCCACCAGCAGCAGCGCCGCGCCGGTCAGTTCACCGACCAGGTTGTTGTAAACAATGTGCAGCAACCAGGCCAATGCGACCCCCACTACCGGCCACACAACGCGGCGAACACCGGTTGAGCGGCGGATGCGCCCCAGCGAGATGCCAACCAGCCCGCTGGCTGTCCCGTGCATCAACGCGGTGGACAGCGTGCGCGTGATCGCGGTGCCGAGCAGCGCCCCCTCTTCGGCGCGTGGCAGATACCAGAACACGTTTTCCGACAGGCCAAAGCCAATGCCGACCGCGATGCCGTACACTGCGCCGTCAACAATGTACCGGAAGCGCGGCTGCTGGATCAAGATGACCAGGATAATCGCCTTCAGCAGCTCTTCACCTATCGGGGCGGTCAAGCCGCGCACCAGATCACGATCTAATACCTCGAACATGAAGCTGTTGAACGTGAGCGCCAGCAGGTACGCACCTACCGCACCCCAGGCCACGCACGCAAAAATCGTACTGGGCTTCCCCGTGCCGAACACATCCAGGGCGATAAATAGGTACACCGTAAAGGCTGGAATAGCAATGGCAATCAGGTATGCAACAATCGAAACCGGGTCCATAAAGTACCTTTCTTCCCCAACTCAGAATGACGCGACGTTTCAACCTGGTCTGATTGAATTCTGCCTTTATTCTAGACCAACTTGCCGTCCATTGCATACCCCTACCGCCGGGCAAAACCACAAATGTGCGGACTGAGAAATGGGGGAAAACCAACCTCAAATGCGTGCTGCTCAACGGTTGCGAATCCGGCAGCCTGAATCGAGGCTCCGGTATCCCGCGTCAACTGGCATCCATCGCCGATCATGCGCCACCCCGGATTGAGCACTTGCTGCGCACAACGGTTAACAGTTCCGGCTGGGGCGGCGACATGTTCCAGGAACAGGAACAATCCGCCGGGACGCAGCACGCGCCGCACTTCGGCCAGCGCCGCCGTCTGGTCCTGGACCGAACACAACACATGCACCGCCACCACTGTATCGAAACTGGCATCCGGGCAAGGGAGATATTCCGCTACGCCGACGACACAGGTGGGCAAGGCCCGGCGTAAACCCGCTGCCAGGGGTACAGCGTGGCGCAGCAGGTAGACGTTCGGATCGAGTAGCGTAATCTGTGTCTTGGCGGGATACAGTGGCAAATTGGCGCCATCTCCGGCACCAATCTCCAGCACACTGCCATCCGCCCGTGCCAGCAATGGCGCACGAATCTCCCCCGTGAGGGTGCCCTTCAGGTTGGGTTGGCCTTTATCGCTCAGGCAGGTGTAATACAACCAGGCGAAAAGGCGCTTGCGTAGGCCCCTCACGTTCCAGCGCCCCCCTGGCACCATTCTGTCTGACCTTTGTTGACGTTCAGGTGTCATGCATCGTTGGCCGCATACAGGGCGCGTGCGCGCTCTAACCGCGCGAGACTGTCGTCCAGTCCGCCGGGCCGGTTGCGCGCCAGCCAGACTGCACGGAATTCGGCCACCAGTGCATCAAGTTCATCATGCAGTGTGCTGCGCGTCACGGTGTCATCATTGAGTTGCAGCAGCGCCCGCCGCGCCCCGTGACGCAGCAAATCGGCCACCAGTTGGAATTCGCGCTGCATCAACGCAGCACCCGCCCGCTGCATGTTGGCACGTCCCAGCGGTTCCAGCACACGGTCAATCGTGTCCAGTGTAGCGTGCAGCCGGTCACGAAGCCGCACATCGTCCGCCAACACCGCCTGCGACTCCGGGTCAAGCTGCCACTGATCTCGCATTGCGGCGACAGTATGGTGATAGGCCCAGAACAAGAAACTCCCGTTATGGATCAGGATACCCGGCTCCTGGTACACATTGCCCAGGTCGTACGCCAGCCGCCCCATCACGCCTTCCTCATCACCAAAGGCGTATGTATCCAACGCAGCGGGCAGGTCGAGGTTTACGTTTTGAGCATAACACCAGCTCAGGGCCGCGCCATACGCGAATCCCAGGTAACTGACCGGCAGTGGCTGCCAGTGCCCCCAATCGCCCCAATCCGTATTCAGCACCCCAACTGCGCCATGTTGCAGGCCATTCGCGACTGCGCTGCGGATATTGCCCCGGCAGTTATCCGTGCGTCCGGCGATGGTGGTCCAGCTAGAGGTGCCAGGGCAGACATAGAATGGCACCCCGGATTCAGCGAACAGCCGCGTATGGCCGGGGAAGTCGTGATCCGCTTCATAACCCCATTCCAGCGCGATCACGTTTGGGGGCAGTTCGGGCACCAGGTCAGGATACTCGATGATGATATCGCCCCAGAACTGCATCGTGCGCTCGTGCACCTGCACCAGCCGGTGAATTTCAAGCAGAAAGTCGAGATAGACCCGGCCTTTCCCTTTTTGCTCGACCAGCGCCCGTGATCGCCCGTGCCCCAGATCAAACGTTTCGTCACAGCCGACGTTGAACATTTTGCAAGTGAAGTTGGGCAGCAATTCCGCATACCAGTCGCGCAGCAGGTCTAATGTAGCGGGCACGGCGGGCGCGAGGCTGAAAGGCGGTTCCAGGCGGCCCCAGGGTGCGCGCGTGGGACCATCCGTTTCGGCCAGCGGCAGGTAGCGCGCGTGCTGAAACCAGCGATGCAAGTGCCCGAAGCTGTTCTGATTGGGCACCAGGTCGATAAAGCGCGCGCGGCAGTAGGCGTCCAGGTCCAGGATTTGCTCCGCCGTCAGCGGCGAGGCGTGCTCCCACACGACATGGTGATCGCGGTAGGCAAATGTGTGCTCGACATACAATTGAAGCTGGTTGATCTTCCAACCGGCCAGCATATCCACCAGGTCGTAGAGAGTTCCCAGGGTGGGCACTTTGTCACGGCTGACGTCGAGCATCACGCCCCGCGACGAGAAGTCCGGCCAGTCTTCGATCTCCAGGCAGGGCAGTTCGCGCCCGTGCACCTGCACAAGCTGCCGCAGTGTTTGCACACCGTAGAACACCCCCGCCGCATCATGACCCACCACCAGGATGCCATCGGCGTTGATGTGCAGCCGGTAGCCCTCCGCGCGCCCCATTGCCGCGTCGAGCGTTATAACCAAAGGGGCAGACAGCCCTCCGCCAGCGAGCTCCCACCGGACGCCGGCCTGCTGGTGGAGCGCAGTTTGTGCGTGCCGCGCCGTGAACAGCAAATCAGCCGGGCGTGGTACATGCAGCGCGATCAGGCCTTCCTCGGGCACAACGAAGGTCCCACCAGTTCGTGACATTTTCTGCGGTTGCGGTAACATCATTGGGGTTTCTCCTGTGATTGGCAGGTATAATTATGCAACCAACCCTGGCACGGTGCCAGCAATGAAAAAACCATCACCCTTCATTGCATACTTCGCATTCATCATACTGGGTATGCCGTTCGGCCTGCTCAACATTGCCTGGACCTACATCCAGGAAGACTTCGACCTGCCCTTGAGTGCGCTGGGCGTGCTGATGACTATTGGCACTACGGGTCATTTGATAACCGCCTTCGCCAGCGGGCGCATTATCGGGCGAGCGGGGGCAGGCACATTCTTGCTGGCGGGCAGCGCCCTGGGTACATTGGGTTTACTCGGCGTCGCGGTGGCCCCTGGCTGGGGTCTGCTCTTGATCACCATTTTTATCGCCAGCCTGGGAGGTGGTGTACTCGATGCCGGGCTAAACACGGTCATCTCGGCGCGTTTCGCTGTCCGGCACATGAACTGGCTGCATGCCTGTTTTGGTATTGGTATGACACTTGGCCCGCGCATTGTGACGGTGACGGTTGAAACACTGGACCAGAGCTGGCGCTGGAGCTACGCGGCGGTGATGGTACTCCAGGTGCTGCTTACAATTATGCTGCTGGTCACGCGCCATACCTGGACCATTCAAGCCGATGAAAACAGCAATGAGGCTGGCTCCGCACAAGCTCCCGCGCGGATGACCGAAACCCTGGCCGTGCCAACCGTAATCCTCGGCTTCCTGTTGTTCGCAGCCTATGGTGGCGCAGAGATCGGCACCGGGCAACTGGCCAATACGCTGCTGGTCAAGGGGCGCGACCTGGATGCCAACGTTGCCAGTGCGTGGATCAGCCTGTACTGGGGCAGCTTTACGGTGGTGCGTATCCTGATCGGCGTAGCGGCCAATCGCGTGTCGAACCAGCGCCTGCTGCGCGCCAGCATGATCGGATCGGTTGTGGGCGTGGCGCTGCTGTGGCTGCATGTGGCCAATTTCTTCGACATGGTGGGGTTAATGATCATGGGTGCGTCGTTCGCTTCGATCTTCCCCACGCTGACCGCCGAAACACCGGGACGGGTTGGGCTGCGTCATGCTCCTAACGCCGTTGGTGTCCAAATCGGGATGGCAGGCGTTGGTGGCGCGCTGCTGCCTGCCGTGGCGACGGCAGTGGCCGAACAGACCGGTTTGGAAGCCATCGCGCTGCTCTTGCTGCTGAACGTGGTGTTGTTCGTGGCGTTGTACGAATTTATGCGCCGGCGTCCGGTTCAACCAGGCAAAAGCGAGTATACTGTGGGTGTTCCCGGAAAAATCAACATTTAGGAGCGCTTCATGAAAAAGTGTGTTCTGGTACTGCTGAGTGTTTTGTTGGTCGTTGCCGGGCTGCCAGCCCAGGCCCAGGACGGCGATCCCGCGTATGCGAGCTTCGATGAATTCCAGGCAGCGCTCGATGATGCCCTGGCCAGTGGTAACATCGATGGCTGGTGGCAAACGATCATCGACGCCGGGCAGATGCCGCTTACGTTCGACAACACCGCTGTGTTCCTCTACCGCGGCGAGGGCGACACCGTCGAGTGGCGCGGGGATTTTAACGGTTGGGCCAGCACGCCGGACTTCATGGGCGAACGCCAGGGCGACACCGACCTGTGGATGCTGGTGCAGCAGTTCCCCACCGACGCGCGCCTGGATTACAAGATCGTGGTGGATGGCAGCACCTGGCTGTTGGATGACCTCAACCCATACCAGCAGGTCGGCGGCTATGGTCCAAACTCTGAACTCCGGATGCCCGATTACGTCCCATCCACTACCATCGAGCCGCGCGACGACATCACGCCCGGCACATTGGGCCAGGACACCACTATCTTCAGCGAATCCCTCGGCTACCAAGTCAACTACCGCGTCTACACGCCCGCCAACTACAGCGAGCTGGACGACCTGCCGGTGATCTATGTGACCGATGGTCAGGAATACGCCAACCCGGAGATGGGCAGCATGACGATTGTGTTGGACAACCTGATAGCGGTTGGCACGATCCAGCCCGTGATCGCGGTATTTGTTGATCCGCGTGATCCCAACAACCTGGACGTCAACCGGCGCGAGGAAGAGTTCCTCGTGAATCCCGCCTATGGAACGTTCCTGGCGACCGAACTGGTGCCATTGATCGACATCCTATACGACACCAATCCCACCGCTGCCGCCCGCGCCATTCTGGGCACGTCGTATGGCGGCCTCAACGCCGTCTATACCGCCATGAACCACTCGGATACGTTTGGCATGGTGGCCAGCCAGTCGCCCGCATTCCGGGGTGCGCCGGAGGTGATTCCGGCATTTGAAGCTGCTGGACCGCTGCCGCTCAAGGTTTTCATGTGCCAGGGCGCGATCTGGGACGACATCGACAACACGCGCCAGGTCCGCGACATTTTGCAGGACCAGGGCTACGACCTGCTCTATATCGAAGTCAACGAGGGCCATTCCTGGGGCAACTGGCGGGCCCTGCTAGACGACATGCTGATCTACTTCTTCGGTACGGAGTAACAACACGCTTCCTGACATCAACCGGGCAAGAAACAACGCCGCTTGCCCGGTTTTTTGGGCCACCTGGAGGACATTTCCATGACTGGACCTTGTTTACCGCCCAATGTGACGCCGGACATGCTCAGCGTTGGTTTCTGGTTGGACCGCGCCGGAGACTCCGCTGATACCCCGTTCATCACCCCGGAGACGATTCCGGCCTTCAACGACCAGGTACACGCCAGCATTGACATCCCCGCCGTGCTGGACCTGCCCGATACACTGAGCGCCGCCCGTGTCCGCGAGCAGATCGCGCGCTATGCGCCTCCCGCCGAAACCCATTATGGCAACGCGGGCCAACCGTTGGACGACGGATACTTCGCGGCGTTGCAGGAGAACGCCAGCCCGCACCTGCCCACGCCGGTCCGCTTTGGGTTGGCCGTCTGCCGCACCAACGTGCGCGCCTTTCCCACGCACGATCTCGTTACGCCGCAGCCCTATGCCTTCGGTTTTGACCGGCTGCAAGAAACGACCATCGACCCCGGCTGGTCGGTCGCTGTGCTGGGCAGCAGCAGCGATGGATTGTGGTATTTTTGCCTGACGCCACACTATTGGGGCTGGGTCCTGGCGGAACACATCGCGCTGGGCACGCGGCAGCAGGTCAAGGCCTATACCGAAAGCGAGTCGTTCGTGATGACGACTGCCGAACGCGGGTTGGTGGCGCTGGCGACCGGCAGCGGTCTGGCCCCGCAGATGGGCACACGGTTGCTGCTGGACATCCAGGTCAGCGAGAGCAACAGTGTGTTGATCCCGGCCCGGCTGCCGGACGGTTCGATCAAGTTCAGGGACGGCATCATCCCCCCCCACTCGGACGATTTCTACGATGGTTACCTGCCCTGCACACCACGCACGATCTTGCAACAGGCGTTTCGGCTGTTGGGCAGTCCCTATGCCTGGGGCGGATCGCGGTTGGGCCTGTATGGGCGCGACTGCTCGCGGCTGGTGCGGGACGTTTACGCGGTAACGGGCGTAAACCTGCCGCGCAATTCCGGCCAGCAAACGCAGATTGGCACGGACAACGTCATCTTTGCGCCCGACACTTCGGACGATACGCGCCGCAATACCCTCACGCGCGTGCCGCCGGGTGCGATCCTGGCTGCGCCGGGCCACGTCATGATCTACCTGGGACATGTGGACGGCGAACCATATGCGCTGCACGCCAGCGGCGCACCGGAAAATGGGCGCGTGATCGTCTCGGACCTGTCATTGGGTAAGGAAGGATCGCTACTGCAACGACTGACCCATGCCATCATCATCAGTTGACCGGCAGGAAACCGGGCCGGCACGGGCAGCGTTGTATGCCTGGGGCGGCCCCGGCACCATCGCGCTGATCCGGCATAAGTATCACGATCCGCGTATCGACGCGGCCAGTTTCTTGCAACTCTACGAGCCGGATTATCTGCGCGCGGCCCGGCAGACACTGGGCATCACCGACATGTGGGTGACATACTCGTGGGGGTTTTCGGATGAGACAGAGCAGTCCCACTACCGCTATATCGTCGAACGGCTGCCCAACTTCGACGCCGAAGGCATCGCGGCCTATGCCTACATCCAGGGCCTGAACCTCTCCACCCGCGACTTCCGGGACGTGGATGTGTTTTGCCACGACAGCCGGGGGCACCTGCTGGCCTACAGCCGCAACCGCGCCCTGACCTGCCCCAACAATCCCGCCGTCCGCCAGATCATCCTGGACCGGGTTGAACGTGCCAGCCGCGCAGACTTCGCCGGGGTATTTATCGACAATTTCCTGTTTGGGCTGCCACCGTTCCTGGTGCGGCAGGACTATATCCCGTTTTTCGGTTGCGCGTGCGCTCACTGCCAGCGCGCGTTTAAGGCCCAGTTCGGCTACCGCCTGCCGCTGGCGGAAAAACGCGGCATGGAACAGATCGGGGATTACCTGCGCTTCCGGGCGCACACCATGACCGGGCTGCTGGCCGAGCTGTCACAGGTCGCGCACGCAAATGGCAAGCGGTTCGGCATCAACCTGTACGACCCCTACGTTTACGCGCCAGAGCTGTACATTGGCTATGCCCTGGACCAGATCGCGCCACTGCTGGACTATTACCTGATCGAGAATCACTCGCTGGGGCCACGCAACACCGTCAACAACACCCACCTGCTCCCCCTGCTGGAAGGGGCAGACAAGCCGGTGTTCATCGTGTCCTATCGCAACGGCATCAGCTACGACGGTGTTTACAGCCAGGCGACGATCAACGCGCTGTGGAGCGAAGCCGCTGTGCTGGGTTACGCGCCCTGCCTCAAGGCCACCGAGTACGTCACGGATGGTGTCTGGCACGCGCTGGACATTGCCCAGGTCCAACCGCCCACCATCCGCCGGGGGCCAGTTTTCGCGCACACTGCCCAGCCCCAAATACCGCGCACCAGCCTGGCACTGGAACGCCCACTGATCGGCGTGATCAGCCGCCTGTATCCGCGCGTGGCGCACGCCATCTTCAACAACCGTCTGCTGGCGCGCATCGTGGTCGAATCCCCGATCTACGCGCGGCTGGTCAGGCAGCGTCGGTTTGTAGACTGTTCGGCGTGGCTTACGCCGCCCCAAACGGGTGTACAATAAAAGCGACATCAAACCGTGTGGGGTCTCATACCCCGCAAAAATACGACAGTTACCGGAGGGGCACATGGGCAAAAACATCGTGGTGATCGTGGTGCTGGCTGTGCTGCTGGTAACCGCGCTGCCGTCTGTCAGCGCCCAGGATGGCGACAGCGGGACAATCTACGGCATCGTGGGGGTAGACAACGCCGAAGTACGCGCCGGGCCGGATTTCGCCTATCCGATCATCGGGCGGCTGCCGCGCAATGCGTCGGTCGTCGTACTGGGCCGGGCGGGGGATTTCTTCCGCAGTTGGGATGGCCGCCAGTGGCTGCAAATTGACTATGGTTCGGGCACGGCCTGGGTCTATGCGCGCTTGATCCGCACCAGCACGCCGTTCAACTCCATCTCGCCGACGGGCCGCATCCTGCCACGCACGCAGGATGGCCGGGTGCCGGATGAATTCGACCTGACGTACTCGATCTGCGATGGCTGGCAGGGCGGTTTCACCCAAAGCGGTAACTTCATGGCCGGGGACGAGGAAATGATGGTCACCTACCCGTTCATGCAAGGGGCTAACGTCTACAGCGTGATCGTGATCGGCGCAGACGGCACGCGCACCGCCTTCGACAGCGAAACCACCACCGCCGTCATCGAACTGCGCAAACTGCCCTGGGAAGCGGGCGTCTATACGTGGCGCGTGGCCCCCTATTGGACCGACAGCTCCTACCGCTACCGCTGGCAGCAAATCTGCTTGCTGCGCACGGGCGGCACATTCGAGAAGCCCTATTCGGGTCCGGTACGGGACGAGGAAAACGGGGAATAATCAGCCAGGGGCGCAGCAAATCAAGCGCCCCTATTTTGGTCTATTGGATATTGGCTTCCAGGTCGTCCAGCGCACGCAGCCCCTCGTAGAACAGAATGCGCGCATTGACGGCATCGGCCCGCGCCTGGCGCACGTCATCCGGCTGGACCACGCCGCAATTTTGCAGTGTCGCCAGCGACGCATTCAGGTATTCCACGCCCAGGTTCACCTGGGGCACGTAGCGGTCCAGTTCGGGCAGTTCGCGCACGTCGGCCTGCTTATACTGGAATTCCACCACTGACGCCGGTGGCTCGCAGGGCAGCACCTCACCATCCAGCACCATCTGCCAGAAGTCCATCAACGTGATGGCCAGTTCGTAGCGCGGGGTCACGAAGTCGCGCAAGGCATAGACGTGCGAAAGTTGCACTTCCGGCGGAATGATGACGACGTTGATGGTCGGCAGCGGTGGCAGGTTGGGAGCCTGGGGAATATCCAGCACATTGGGAATGTCGCGCCCGGTGAAGGCGATGATCCAGCCCTCATAACCCAGGTAGTTCACATACAACCATGAGCCGTCCTGGTTGCGCGCCAGCACGGGCACCGTCGCAAAGCGGGGTACACTGCCCAACCGCGCCGCTTCGCGCATGGGAGCTTCGCGCAGCACCACGCCGCTCTGCAAGTGCACGGCAAAACCAGGGTTCTCGGCCAGTGGAGTCGGACCTACCACACCGGTGATCATATCCGTCAGCGGCAGTCGTTCCGGCTCGAACTCCCAGTCCACCATTTCGTTAAAAATCCAGCCCAGGTTGGTCAGCCTGCCGGGTCGCCGCACCTCGAACCACGTCCCGTCCAGGTTTCGCCCGACGACCTCCAGGTATTCACCGTCAAACACCGACGCCACCCGGTCTGCTTCGCGGGAAGGGGCCGCGCGTACAAACGAGCTGAACACATCGACCTGCGCCTGGAACACGACCGGGTCATCGTCCGAGCCGTCCTGCGCATGAACCAGGAAAAACGCGCCGGGCAGCAGCGCCACCACCAGCCCCACAATGACTATCCGCACCAGCAGATTATGCCGCATACCGTACCGCCTCCTCTCAGCGCACCACGACCCACTCCGCCACGTTCCAGAAGGGCGCATGCGGGTAGGGATCAAAGCCAGTGACCGCGCCCTGCGCCACCAGCATCTCGTTCGGGGCAAACAGCCAGATGTACGGCTGGTCGTCTTGCAGGATCGTCTGCGCCTGGCGGTACAGGGCGGCGCGCGCTGCGAAATCACAGCCCGGCAGGTCGCGCGCCTGGGCCAGCACGTCATCCAGCGCCGGGCTGTTGTAGGAGCCGAAATTCAGCCCGTAGCCCAGCACATCCTCCGCCGGAGAAAACAGCGCCGAAAGCGTGGCATCCGGATTCACCGGATAGCCATCGGTGAACTCGATCATATAAGCATCATAAACTTGCCGCCGCACGACGTTGGTGGCCACCCCTCGGTCGACTGAGTTTATCGTGACCATAAAGCCAACGTCTTCCGCCTGCTGCGCGATCTGGGTGGCGAGCAATTCAACGTTGTAGATCGTACTATCAGGAACCGCCAGATCGAAGCTCAGGCGCGCGCCCTCCTGGGCATACAGGCAGCCCCGACACTCACGGATGCCATCCCGGTTGGTATCCTTCCAGCCTGCGCTTTCGAGCAATTGTTCCGCCGCGCGGGGATCAAACGGCACCGGGAGCAGGTCGTCGTCATATCCCCAGAATGCGGGCAGGTTGTAGGTCGCCAGCGCCGTCCCGTTGCCCTGTGTGACCACCTCGATCTGGCGCTCGACGTCCATCGCCAGTTGCAGCGCGCGCCGCACGCGCACGTCCCCGAACACGGGATGCATGCCCTGGTCCAGCGGATTGCCGTCATCATCAACTGCGCCCTGTGGCAGCCAGGGATCGGCCAGGTTCAGGCTGATCGCCAGCCACGTCCGGCCCGGCGCTTCGAACACCTGGACATCGTCCGCCGCGCGAATGTCCTCGCGGCGCGCAAAGGGCGGATCAGCCAGCAGATTCGTCTCGCCCTGCAAGAACAGCTCGACAGCGGTCCGATTTTCCGGCAGGTCAACGTAGGCAAAACCCAGGTCGCCGTCTGGCGTGAGCAACCGCACATAGTCCGGCGGTTGAATGCCGTCAATCTGGAATACGCCCGCCGTCACAGTGGGGTACTGGTCGAAAGAGTGGGTGCGCATCCAGGCAAAGCTGCGATCTGCCTGCTGCTCCTGCCAGCTAGTGTAATCTGCACGAGCGTCTCCGCCATCGAAAACCGCTGCCGCCGTCGCCGCAAATTCCGGCTCGAAGACGTGCGCGGGGATGATGGGGAACTGGGTGTAATCCAGCGCAGCGCAGCCCACGCCGTCAACGTAGATAAACGCGATGGTATGCTCGTCCAGCGGCGCAGCGCCCGTAATTGCAGCGGCCACACGCCCCGAATAGGGCGATCTGATCTCGCGGCTGGCCAACGACAGGTAGCTATAAAACACGTCGTAGGCGGTGATGGGCGTACCATCGCTCCAGGCCAGGTCCTCGCGCAGCGCAAACGTGATCACGCCGTCCGCGCCGGTTTCCCAAGACCGGGTCAACCCACTGCCATCGAAGGTCTTCGTTTCCGGGTCCACGCCCAGCAGCCAGGGAAACAGAAAATCCGTCACCCGGCGGCAGGCGGCCCTATTGCAGCGCAGGGGATTGAGCGATCCCAGCCCTTCTACACCGCGCGGGTTGGCCTCGATGATCGCGCCGCGTCCGCCCTGTGAGGCAACCGGAGCCGTTGTTGGCAGCAGCGCCGTCAACAGCAGCACCAGGACCAGCACTTTCCGCAGTCCAGACATGATTCGCCTTTCCGCTACTGCGCCGGGGTCAGGAAGGCCAGCCAGATCGCAAAGTTACCCGACTCCTGGCTGGCGTCCAGCGCGTTGATGATGGTGTCCGGCTCGCCACCCGGCAGGCGGGTCTGAGTCATGTCGGTGTACTGCTGGTAGCTGTCTAATGACAGCGCTGAATAGACCGCGCCCAGCGACGCATATGGCGCTGCGTATTCCGGGTCGAGCGCAATCGCCTGCTCAAAATCGGCAATGGCCAGGTCATAGTTACCTTCAGCAGCGTGCACCAGCCCGCGATTGTGATAGCCGATGGCGTAGTCAGGGTCGAGCGACACGGCCAGCGTGAAGTCGTTGATCGCCAGCCCGAAGTTGCCCTGGCTCATGTACAACATGCCGCGATTGTTATAGGCCGCTACCAGCGACTCATCGATTTCCAGCGCGCGGTTATAGTCTGCCATCGCCGCCACATCGTCGCGCTGGGTGGCATAGGCAAAGCCCCGGTTCACGTAAGCGGGCGCATACTCCGCATCCAGGTCAATCGCGCAGGTGTAGGCCACCACCGTCAGCGCGTATTCGCCCTGGTCATAAAATGCATTCCCCACGCCAACGAAATACTCCGGCGGCACACCTGGCGGCCCCAGGTCGTCGCAGGCCAGGTCGGTCTGCGCGTGGGTCCCACTGGGAGCCAGCAGCAGCCACACCACCAGCACCAGCGCCACACTGAACCATTTGCATAGCCGCATGTGGTTTGCTCCTCGCTTCACTCCCTCAGCTACCCTTCGACAATCGAGAACGCCGCCGTAAACAGCCACGTACCATCGTCCAGGCGCAGATCAAACGAAAATCGCGACTCCAGCGCCCCGGCTGCGCTCTGAATCCGGCGATCCGCTTGCGAGCCGGTCAGCAGCAGGTAATTCTCATAGTTGTCCTGCGCCTGCATCGAGTACACGATGCCCAGAATAGCGTAAGCGCGGGCATGATCGGCGTTGTAGACCGGCGGTTCGGCGTCGTCGGGACGGTCAGGGTCGGTCAAATCCTCGACCACACCCGGCAGCCCAGAGACTGCCAGCGCCTGGTCCAGGTCCGCGATGGCGAGGCCATACTCACCCTGGATCGCGTAAATCACCGCGCGATTGATGTAGCCAATTACAAACCCGCTGTCGCGTGTGATCGCCTCGTTGAAGTCGGCCAGCGCCAGCTCATATTCGCCCTGCGCGGCATACACGATGCCCCGGTTGTTGTAGGCCGGCGGGTAACCCGAACGTAGTTCCAGCGCACGGTTGTAGTCCTCCAGCGCCAGCTCAAACGAACGCCGTTCGGTATAGATCGCGGCCCGCGACATATAGGCCGGAACGTATCCGGGGTCAACCTGCTGGATGATGCACGAGAAGCTGTCTCGCGCGGCGGTCAGTTGTCCGGAGGCGAAGTACCCGATCCCTTCCCCCATGTAGTAGCTGGTGCGCACGTCCGTTGCCGCGCTGGGAAAGGCATCACACACCAGTTCTTCCTCATCACCGTCCTGCGCCAGCGCCACCTGCGACCCCAGCGCCAGCACCAGCACGAGTAGCATAACTACGCACAAACGCTTGTTCACGGTGCATCTCCTGTGAAAATAAGCCGTCAGCTTTTAGATACAAGCGATCAGCTAAGAGCAATAAACCAATCCACAAACGGACAAGATCAGTCTCTGGTACCCAGCACCGGGTCGCGATCCCGGTACGGGGCCAACAGCGAACGGGCAATGTTCAGGTTGCGGCGCGCCGTGTCGATATCGGCCAGCGCCCGGTCTACATCGTTCAACGAAAGGAAGGTATCCCCTTCGGCAGCGCGCGCGCAGGCATCTTCAAAGGCGGAAATAGCCGCGTTGGTCGCCATGATACCGTTGTCGAGCGCTGTCACCAGCGGCGCGAAACCCGGCTCTTGCAACAGATCGCTGTCTGAGGAGCTGCGGGTGGCGTACTCCGGAATGAAGGTGCAACTCACGCTTTCGCCTGCCTGCAGCCGCAGCCACCGGTCTTCGATGCTTTCCAACGTGCGCACACTGCGGGAAATGTCGCGGTCGAGCTGGCGGATCAGGCGGCCATAGGCATACAGGTACGAGGTATCCAACAGTCGAACTTCGCGCCCTTCGGTGATGCGAATGTTCCACGAGCCGACCCAGTAGATTTGCCCCTGATAATAGATCTGCAACTGGTAGAAGCCCTGCGTGCCACCCAGCCGCCCGGTCACCTCGACCTGGGTATCAGCGGGCAGCACGCCTACCTGGTCATCGGGTGCCAGCTGGCGGATGTAGATGGGGGTTTCGCGCGTGGTATAGCCGACCACTCCCGCCCGGCGCACAAATGGAGCCGGGCTCACACCGTCCACCGGCAGCGAGATGATATCGCCATACCACACCAGCAGCCAGGATGCGATCCAGCCCGTTTCGCCCTCGTACCAGACCTGGACCCAGCCCATATCGGCGCTGCGGCCAATGGCGGGCATATCGACCGCTGGATCGATCACGGCCAAGCGTTCGAACTGGGTGCCCGGCCCGGCGCGCAGCGAGCTGTAATCCTGGGTGGTGACGACAATCCCGGTGTAGGGCGGTTCTTCTTCGCCGTCGCCATCCTGGGCATGGACTGTCAATGGAATCGCAAGCGGGTTCACGAGCAGCACATACGCCACAACCAGCCCCACTAGCACCCCAAAACTGCGTTTCATCGCCACCCCCTGTCGGCTACGTCGTCCGTCCATACGAATATGTCGACAATGTCGAATGACAACTCGGTCACTGTGCCGGTTTCGGTGTCCAGCACCAGGGTATGTGGGCGCGCTAATGGCGAGTTATCGTCCGCAGGTAGGCTGATAGTGAAGGCCAGGTAGCGGCTGTCCGGCGACCAGTATAACGGGCCACTATACGTCCGGTCCTCCGTCTGCGGGATGCAGTAGCGGCGCATCAGCCCGGTCTGGCTGTCCCAAATGGTGATCTTGGGAATGGGCAGGCCCGCTTCCTGGCGCTCCTCGCGCTGGTCGCTGGGCATACTGTACCAATCCACGCGGTAGCGACCATCGCGTGACCAGTCGCCGCCGGGCAGCACGCCCAACAAGCGGTGTTCGCGCGTTTGCGTATCAAACACATACCACTCGTCGGATGCCGTGCCGGAATAGCGGTAGTACAACGCCCATCCCAGTGGATGCCAGGTAGTTGACAGGTCGTTGCCGCTGTCTGCGGCCAGCCGCGCGAAGTAGTCGACTGCGCCGGTGTCGCGGTCCACGATGTAGTATTTGTAACCGGTGCTGCGCCCGGTGTTGAAGCTGGTGCGCACCAACCGCAGCGGACCGCCGCCGGGCTGCGCGCTGAGCGTTTCTGTGCGCAGCTCGTTCACCCGAACGCTGGGCAGCGGCGGTAAGGGTTCGGGCGTCACCGGGCTGGCCGGGTCGAACTGCTGCACCAGCCGCACCGGATCGCGCTCGTCCGGCACATAGGTTTCAAACGAATATTCGAGCGTATGGGGCGGTATCCAGCGCAGATCGGATGGCCAGTACACTTCGTCACGTGCGAGGAACAACACCCGCTCCTGGCTGCCATCCGGACGCGAAACCACCAGATTGCCGTCGTGTATCCACACCATCCACTCCCGGTCAAACGAGAAGTCGCAGCTTCCCTGACGGATACAACCGGGCAGCAGTTCATCGGCGTAGTAGTCACCATTCGTAGCATCGAACACCGATAGGCCGCCATAGTCCTGTACCGTGACCAGCAGCGCCCCGGATGCGGCGTAGTCCGGCGGGGGATTGCTGATGTCGTACAGCGCATCCGACCCGCACACTTCCTCGATCTCACCATAACGCGGCTGGTCGATCACGTCCACCGGGCGCGGCGGAGACGTCGGCGTGATCGTTGGCGTCAGGGTGGGACGCGGCCCGCCCACGCGGTCAAACGGCTGGGTCGGGGTGGGGAAGACAGCCAGCATGATCGGCTCATCGTCGCGCGGGGCAGCGGTCGCGGTTGGGTTCCCGGCCAACGTCTGGTAGGGCGTCACCAGCCGGTAGATCACGAGATGATCGCGGGAATTGCGCGTGACCAGCAGTTCACCGTCGGGACTCAACAACGCGCCGCTGGGCGTGAAGCCCTGGCTTTCATCAAACGCATCCAGCACCAGTTGCAGCGAGCGCGACGGCGGTTCCTGGCGTTCCGGGATGTATGCGCCTTCCGCCCGCACACCGGTTTCGATGTTGATCGTCATCACCTGCAAGGGGTCTTCGGCGTCTTCATCGACCTCACCAGGCGGTCCCATCATCGACGCGCCAGCCAACCCTTCGCACAGCAGCACTTCGAACTCGGCCATCTCATCCGGTGTCATGCCTTCGGTCATCTCGCGCCAGATGCGGGCGTATTCGCTGGCTTCAGCTTCGAAGCGGTTGGTCAAACAGGTGGGCACGCCCGCGATCAGGGCCGGGGTCGCCGTGACCGGGTAGCGGGTTGGCGTGGGCGAGGGGAAGAGCACCGCATTCACATCGTCAACTGTACCCGGCAGCACCGCGCACAACCGCTCGGTCAGGTAACCCAGTTCGTCGGCGCGCAAGCGTTCGTTGAGCCGTTCCCAGAGGTCGATCCAGTCCGGCCAGTCATTCGGGAAGGCCTGCACCAGACAGGCGGGCAGCCCGGATAGATCGAAGTCGAGGCCATACACGCGCGCGGGTTGGGTTTCGTCGCCGAATTCGCGGCTGGAAATCATGACTGTTTCGTCATCCAGCCAGCTATAACTGCGATTGGTCGACGGTGGCAGGTCATCACCCGCCAGGAACCACTGCTGCCCTTCGTACAGACTGTACAGCGCGACCATATTGCCAGGGTAGTACGGGTCGTAATCATTGGCGCTGTAGACGACGATGAAGTTTTCCCACGTCGGGCTGGGAACGATATCCTGAATCTGGCGTCCGGGCAGATCGTTGATCGTCACATTAAAGCGCTGCCCGGTGCCGATGTCGGTCAGTTCCATGACCGGGCCCGCGTCTGAGTCAACGCGCGTCAGAAAACGGTGT
Organism: Chloroflexota bacterium; assembly: GCA_010092855.1. Taxonomy (GTDB): domain Bacteria; phylum Chloroflexota; class Anaerolineae; order Aggregatilineales; family Aggregatilineaceae; genus TC-15. Next base: position 26,634 of record JAADYV010000306.1, read on the forward strand.
CCATCGGCTGAGGTACGCAGTCGGGACCCGCGCAGGTCGAGCTGCTGGCGCTCGATCACCTCGCCAGTGGCAATGTCCCACCGCCACCATTCCGACCCGGTCAGCGTGACCAGGCTGCGGCTGTCGGAGGAGAAGAAATAGTCGCCGAAGCCGGGATGGTAGTGCAGGTCTTCGTAAAGCACCTCGCCGGTCCAGGTATCGAAGCGCTGGAAGTTGCTGACGATCACGTCCCCACTGCCGTCAAAGGCCAATATGTGATCGCCGCCGGGATCGCGCATCGCGGGGAAAATCTGGCGTTCCAGCACGCCGCTGTCCAGGTTGTAGAGTTCGATGGGCTGGGCCCCGGATGCGCGCCGGACCATCACGCGCATATCGTCGGGATGCAGCACGAATTGCACGCTGTCAACCGGGCGCAGAAACTCTATCACGCCAAAGTCGGCTTCGTCATCGTAGATGTA
>JAADYV010000307.1 GCA_010092855.1 Chloroflexota bacterium
AAAAAGGAGGATTGCTGGCGTGGCTGTTCGGTGGGTGAGTTAAGCGCTGGGCATCGGTGGTATAATGGGCGCTTTATGGCACGCAGCAGACCACGACGGGAGCAGGTGAGCCGGACGGTATGGGTGACGGTATGGACATCGCGGAACTGACACAGCGGATGCACGACTTTGTGCGCGCCAAAGGCTGGTACGAGCCGGACTCGGTCCATCCCCAGACGCCGCGCAACCTGGCCGCCTCGATCTGCATCGAGGCCGCCGAGATTCTAGAGCATTTCCAGTGGGCCGAACAGCCGGGGGACGTGGATGGGCTGGCGGGCGAGCTGGCCGACGTGGCGCTGTACCTGTTGCAGCTTGCCAGCGTGACCGGCATCGACCTGGAGCGCGCCATCCTGCGCAAGCTGGACCAGAACTACGGGCGCGACTGGGAGAAGTGACGGGCCGCCGGTCGGTGGGGCGGTTGCGATGCTGACCGCGACCAGCAGCTTGGCACCACACTGGAAGAAACCAACTCAAGTTTCAGGGAACCATTCAAAATGAGTCGCCACAAACTCGAGTATCAGTACCGCCTGACGTCCTTGATCATCAAATACCTTTGGCAGTTCGAACAACCCCCATACGCCCTCTAACCCATCCGTATCGAGTTCGGGTTTGTGCTCAAGATCCAATACTTCGAGGCCATAGTTCTCGTTCCACGATAGGTTTTCTAAGGCAGGAGCAGATTCCAGCCGCGTCACGCCTTCGAAAACCAACCGGCCAGACTGTCCAAAGACCTCTTCCGGACCTGCTTCACCGCTCCAATCACACAAATCGATCACGACCTCAAGGCGCTGGGCTTCTGGCTGGTAGCGAATATCATGAACACCGCTATCGTGCAGATGGAAATTTCTGAGCGTCTGGGAGATTCGCACAGCTTACTCACAGGCCGCGTCGGGGATGCCCTGCGCGATCAGGTCTTCCAGCATATTGATGTTGCGATACTTATTTGCGGTGCGCAGCGCATGGGCGGCAGCGGTGAAGTATTCGTGCGCCGAAAGGAACTCGATCTGGCCCTTATACCACTCCAGCAAATCGATCTCGGCCCCGGTCGCCTGAATTTCGTCGCGCAGCGAGAGGCTGGTGCAGAGGAAATCGTCCCGGCCCAGCGAGTCGAGGTCGGCGTCGGCCATGATCTGCTCTAGCAGCGTATGCGGCGACTGGGGCCATTTGGTCGCCATGATGATGCCGCGAATGACCTGCAAGTGCTGCGGGGTATAGCCAAAGCCGGGCAACATTTCATACGCCGTCTCGACCGCCAGCACTTCGTTGTCGGTCGGGCGTTCGATGAACCCCACGTCGTGATACCAGGCCGCCGTCAGCAGCAGCAACCGCGATTCGCCGCGTATGTTTTCGTATTGGGCCAGTCGTTGGGCGGCGGGCACCACGTCATCGCGCGTATGTTTCACGCCATGATAAAACAGGTTCGGCGGCAGATCATTTTCTAACCGTGTCAGGGCATAGTGGGCTGCCCCGTCAAAATCTGGCATCATATTCTTACCCTATCGGCTCGCTTACCATTCGACAGGTTCCACCCGTAGTATACAGGTTTCTGGCTGGGGGGCATAGCGGGCCAGCAGGGTGCGGGATTCGGGGCCGTAGTTCGCGCAGCGCTTTACTCCACTGCGGACTGTCGCAAACGGAAAGGCGTGTTTGCGCAGTCCTGCGTGCCGTGCCGCGCCGCGCGGGTGCTATTCGTTGTCGCCCGCCACCAGGCACACGGTATGGTGTGTGCGGAACAGGCTGTACAGGTTCGGTTGACCAGGCACCGGTTTGAGTACGTTCTCCGACTGCATGATCGACGTCCACAGCTCCATGTCGTCGTCGCCCATCTTGATCCGCGCCTGGATGGTCTGGGGCGTGATCGGTTCACGCTCTTCGTACAGGTCCAGCAGCACGCGGATGAAGCGGTTGCGTTCGCCCAGCACGCGGCGGATGATCGGCGAGCGTTCGATGAGCGAGATGCCCTTGGTGCGGTAGTCGCTCTGGGGATTCTCGTATTCCTCGACCGTCACTGCGCCATCGTCGATCAACTGCTCAACCGACTGCTGGAACGTCGTGCTGGGGTCGAAGGGGCGCAGGCGGCGGTGCAGGCTGCCCAATGGACACCACGCAAAGCCCCGGAAACTGGTGAACTGCTCCACGCTGACGATCACGCGGCGCATCATATTGTCCACGTCTTCCTGGTCTACGCCGGGCAGGCTCGGCCCGCTTAGCGCGACTTCCTGGTCCACCAGCTTGATCACGGGCACCAGGTCTTCCGGATTGTGGCGGTGTGGCACCAGCTCGCGCTTGAGGATGCCCTCACGCACCAGGGTGTCCACCCACTCCGAGCGCCAGGTGTCGCTGGTGTTCAAGCCCGACCCGCTCAGGCCGTGATCCATGCCAATGCCCTTGAGCAGGAAACCGTAGTTGACGTATTCCCAGCCGCGCACGTGCAGCGTATTGGCCACGCGGTGCACGATCCGGTCGCGGATCAGGCAGGTGGTGGTCACGGTCGGGTTGTGCTCGTTGAGCGCGATGGTGCCCGCGTCCTCGTCCACAATGACCAGTTCGTGCGCAGCGGCTTGCGCGATCAGGTCGTCCGCGCGATCCGGGTTGGGCACGGCGCGCACGTCAACCAGCCGGTCCACAAAGCTATCCAGGTCGATACTGTCGGCGTCGATCTCTTCCAGCAGGTGATCAAGCTGCAGCACCACGCTCGACCACTGGGAAGGCCGGAACTCCTGCTCTTCTTCGAGCAGCGGCGGTTGCTCGGTTTCTTCCGCCGCCGCGACCAGTTCCGCGTGACGGTGCAACCGGGCGAAATCTTCGACATACTCGACCAGCAGCGCGGGGTTGGATTCTACCAGGCGGCTGGTGCTGCCGCGCACGCCCCACACGACGACCTGCTTGTTGCGCGTGCGGACGGCGCTGAACACTTCGTTGAAGTCGCGGTCGCCGCTGGCGATGATGAACACGTCGGCGCTTTCGGGGGAGCCGCTGTCGTCCAACACCTCTTTGGCGATGCGCATGTCGGCGCTGTTTTTACCGGGCAGTGAAAAGACCGGGTCGATATTTACGCGCGCCAGGCGGCTGGGCACTTCGTCGGAGACTTCGCGCCCGGTGTGGTCCGTCATCGGGGCCAGGCTCCCGCGTTGACCCCAGGGCGCATAGGCCGCCATCTGGATTACCTGCCCGTGCTTTTGCGCCTGCTGGATCATGCCATTCAGCAGCGCGTCGACATCCAGGATATAGCCCTGCTCGCTGAGACTGATCGAGATGTTCTCGAAGTCAATATACAGCGCGACGGTTTTGCTGGGGATGCCCAGGATCGCTTCCAGGGGCTGGAAGATCACATTTTCCAGGTCGGGCGGGGGTTCATCCCCCCAGATGCGGATGCGTGCCCGGTCCGTGGTCTGGACCCGGCTGACCAGCGTGGAAATGTCCAGTTGGGAGGTAGCGATGATGAGTTCGTCAACCTGGTGACCGGTGTCGAAGGAGAAATAATGCATCAGCAGCGCGTCGGTCACGAACTGGCGATCCGGTACGTTAAAGAGGTCGTAACCTTCGCTGGCAAACACCTGTTGGATGCTGACCCCGGCGCTGCCGCTGGGCCGCCGGTAGCGGTTCCAATCGGCGACGGCGACGGCCACCATGTCCTCGGGGCTGCCTAAACCTGCCGCCAGGGACGCACTGTTCAGCAGGGTGGTGGCGACGGTGTGAATATCCAGCGCGACCCCGCGCGACTCGAGGCGTTGCAGCAAATCATCAACATCTACTATTAAATACGCTGTCATAATTGCAGCACTCTCTACAACAAAAAATTCCTCAGCGCAGTCCAGCACTGGCTAAGGGCAGCACCAGGTCGTGTTGACCGTTGCGCCTGCGTAGGGCCGCTTCCGGTTCCCAGGGCCAACACAGCCTGATTAGGATTGGTTTCGGTTGCAGAGTCTGTGGACAAACCACGCGCAGAACGGACAAAGAAATTATTCAGCGTTTCAAACCTTTTTGGCCCACTTACCCCACCGGGCAGGGTGTCAAAATCTCTTGATCTGCTGTCTTGATGAAAACGAGTGTAGTTACACGCAAACTCTGGCCGAACATCCTATCTGCCGTTTCTCCTCATTGTAGCAGGCGAGTGAGCGTTAGCCAAGTCACTCTTTGGCTATTTTCGACAGGCCAGAAGAGACTTTTAACGAGTTTTTACCACTTCTTAGCCTGTGTATTGGGAGCGCTCCCAATCCTTGAGTCTAGTCGAAGTATGCGCCAAATGCAAGTTCTCCGGCTAGCCGGGCACGATTTTCCAGCCACCTAGACGGCGCGGTGGCCTGGTGCTCACCGTCAAACTGCATAAGTTGGCAACCGTTGTGTTAAAGGTTTAAAACATCTTTTTCCTGATGAAACGATGGTTGGGGGAGGATAAACCCCAGCCTGGCTCAGCAATGGTGCCGAAGTAGAACTGGTTGTGGGCGGGGTCTACCGCAAAACGAATCTGGTCCAGAAAGCCGATCAGCCCCAGGAAATTCAGCGGCAGCGGCGGCTCCCCAGCATTCACACGGGGCACAAAAACGGTGGCCTCGACCGTGACACTTTGTCCTACCTCGGCTTCCAGGCTGATGGGCACTTTGTAGAGCAGGCCACGATATCGAAAGCTGCGTATGATTAGGTGTTCCTCGCTGAGAGCGGAAGAAGGATCAATGCCGTTTGCGGCAGCATAGTCGAACCCAGAATGCTCCAGGGAGCACCAGTATCGACGATAGCAGGCAATGGTGGCAAGAAGTTGAAACAGGCATAGACAACGATCCGCCTGCCTTTCTCGCCGGGAAATTCATCGAGGTATGATACGACACCGTGGAAAAAACCGCCGGGCAGGTTGATCATGGTAGATAGGCAATGACCACATCCGGCAGCGACCGGAGGTCACCGAGCGCTGCTTTGAACTCCTCTGCAGTTGGGGCAGTGAGGATGAACTCACCGTTTTTAACCGCCACCCACAAGCCGTGATAGGCGCTGGCATTTTCTTTGAACCACCGCGTTGAGGAGTTCCACTGACCGGCTGAACCAGTCGATGTCGGCGATGGCCTGTTGGATGGCGTCGTTGGTGGCTACGCGCGCTGCGGTGCGTTCGTAAAGCGCACGGATGGTGTCGATGTCCTGATCGCTCAACATGGGGAAAATACGCCCTCTCCAGAGTATCTCAGGCTTATGTTGTGCTCGACAGGGCGCAGAAGTGGCAGGGCCAGACGGTGGGTCGCCGGGGTCAGCCGCGCGCTCGATCAGGTCGGGACCGTCGTTGATGGGCTTGTTAACCTTGCGCGAAACGGGGTAGTAGTCCATTTCATCGGCGGGATAGGCGGTCAGCAGGGGCAGAAGCTGCACGGGGTCAGTGTAGGACGGGTTAAGCCAGTGGTCGTAGGACTCGCGCGCCAATATGACCGGCATCCGGTTGTGGATAGGGGCCACCAGTTCGTTGGGGGCCGTGGTGATGATCGTGCAGGTGAACAGCGGATCGCCGCTTTCCGGCTCGATCCAGCGGTCCCACAACCCCGCGAAAGCAAACAGGGCGTGGCCCTTGAGCGTGATGTACATCGGGACCTTGGGGCCGCTGTCCTGTTTTTGCCATTCGTAGAAGCCGTCGGCCACGACCAGGCAGCGTTGGCGTTTGAGGGGCGTGCGGAAACTCGGCTTCTCGTGGACGGTTTCGCCGCGCGCGTTGATCATGCGGCTGCCGATGCTGGGATCTTTGCTCCAATGCGGAATCAGTCCCCAGCGCATCAACATGAACTGGTTGCGCCCGCTGTCCACATCGCGCACAATGACCGCGACGTTCTGCGTCGGCGCGATGTTGAAACGTGGTGGCAACTCTGGTGCGCTCTCCAGCGAAAATGTCTGGGCGACCAGGTCGGGGTCAACTTCCGTGAGTGTAAATCGTCCGCACATAAGTTCGATTGTAGCACAGGCGGGAATGGGTGGCAAACTCCGGGCGCATACCCGATGATAACCGGCATCAGAAGCGAGGCACTGACAATCCATAGGTCATGGGGGGTAGGGCGCGCGCTCTACCCCTATGATTTCGCCTTTGGGCAGGACCCTTCACAGGCAGCGGCGTGGTTGTCCCTACGACGGGGCGGCCTGAATGTAGGCGACCTGCTTGAAGTCCGGTTCGGTGACGGGCAGCACGTCGATCAGTTCGTAAGCGCGCGAACCGAGGCCGAGGTCCTCTGCCATCTGGAGCTGTTCATACGGGTCCTTGTACGGGCCGTGAATCCACTGCCAGGGGTGCCCTTCGCGGCTGACGATTTCCATCATGCCGGGCAGGTTGTCTTCCATGATGGGCGTCTCGGCCAGCGCGTCGAGCGTGGCCATCTCCAGCGCGACGATATCGTCCGACCCAAACACGCCCGCGTCCGGCATCACCGGCAGCCCGGTGAACCCGAAGCAGTCGCACACCGGTGTCATGTGCGTGGCGACGTTGATGAACACCGCGTTGCCCGGTTCGAAGGTGTCCAGCACCAGTTTGGCCGCGATGTTGTTGACTTCCAGGAAAGCCATGAAGTTGCTGCGCAGAATTTCGAACGCGCCGTCCGCCACCTCCTCGCAGCGCTGACACTGGTTGCACTTGAAGTAATGCAGGTGCAGCCCGTCGGGATCGTCGCGGTCGTCCACGATAGCCCCATACGGGCACGATTCGCGGATGGCGACGCGGTGCGCTTCGCCCGTGCAGCGGTCCTTGTGGAAGTAGGGATCGTGGTGCGAGACGTCGTGCATCGCACCGCGCGTGCGCCCGTCGACGCAGCCCAGCGCCAGGTTTTTGATCGCCGCGCCCCATCCCGTCGCGGGATGGCCCTTGACGTGCGCCAGGTCGATCAGGAAGGTGGCTTCCTCAATCGCGCCACCGAGGTAGAAGCGTTCCAGGTTGCGGTAGTTGTACGGAATCTCAGTCACCCACTTCTCGTCGATGCCGGTGCTGGGATACAGCGGGCAGCCGACCGTCTCCGCCGTGTAGCCGCGCGTGTGCGCTGTGGCGACGGAATGCGGCAGGTCGGTCACGAACGGTTTGCCACCGCCCGCCTTGACCGCTTCGACGACCTTGCGCACGAAGACCGGGTGCACCATCGAGTAGCCGACGCGGTTGCCCAGGTGCAGTTTGATCGCCACGCGGTGGCCTTCGACGCGCTCGTGCAGCCGCAGCCGCTCCAGGATCAGGTCGAGCTTGGCGGGCAGCGTTTCGTTGTGGTCGAGCTGGGTTTGGTGGGGCGACCCCCAATACACGGGAGTAGTCATAACGCATCTCTCTCCTCAATAGTTTTGTGGTGTGTGGTACATATACGTGCAGTAGCTGAGGCGACGCCAGACGTCAGGCGGTTTCGGCCTGCATCTCGTCGGCGACCTGCTGGTAATGGCCAATTTTGTATTCGATCACTTCCAGATAGCGCAGCAGTTCGTCTAACTCGGCCTTGATCTTGGTGTGGTGTTCGCGCAGGATGTCCAGCCGCTCGTTGACCGTGTAATCGCCCTCGGCTTGCAGTTGGGCGTATTGCAGCATCTGACGGATCGGCATCCCGGTGGCGCGCAGCTTCTTCAGGAAGTCGATCCAGCCTACATCGCCGGCGGTGTATTCGCGGTGGCCGTTGTCGCCCCGGTGCACGGGATGGATCAGGCCGATGCGCTCGTAGTACCGCAGCGTGTGTGGGCTGAGGTTGGTTTGTTCAGCTACCTGTTGTATGGAGAATTTGTCAGTCATTCTGTTGCTCGTTTTCTCGCCTATATGGACATCCACGCCTTCACTATACAACTTAGAGTATACTCTAAGTCAAGCGCTGGTCGGAAATTCGTTTGGAGCGGCAACGAGCAGGGTTGGGGAGTGGATCAGCGGCCCAGTTTGCGCGCGGCCAGCAGCACGGCGGTGATCGTCTTGCTATCGGCGATCTCGCCCGCCAGCGCCGTCTGCAACACGTCCGCAAAGGGCAGGCGCTCGATGACGATGAATTCTTCCTCGTCGCGCGGCAGGCTGCCCTCCGTCAACACGGTGGCCAGGAAGAGGTGAATGTACTCCGAGGTATAGGCTGGCGAGGGGAAAACTCCGCCCAGGCGTTCGAGTTTGCCCGCGTGCAGGCCGATTTCCTCTTGCAGCTCGCGGTCGGCAGCCTGTTCCGGGTCTTCGCCCGGCTCCAATACGCCCGCCGGAATTTCGAGCGTGACCTGGTCCGCCGCCGACCGGAACTGGCGCACCAGCACCACCCGGTCATCGGGCAGCAGCGGCACGACCGCCACCGCCCCCGGATGGCGAATGATCTCGCGCTGGGAAGCGCGGCCATCGGGCAGTTCAACCTCCAGCACGTCGAGGTTGAGCAGCTTGCCGCGATAGGCGGGCCGGGCGGAGAGGGTCTTTTCGGTCAGGTTGGTGGGTTCGCTCATGGTGATCGTGGTCCTGTTTAGTAACGCCATCGGTGGCGTGATGTCCCGCTACCATTATACCCCACGACCGGCAGTCAAGCCCTGGAAAAAGCGCACGAAGCTGTCAAATGCCGTGTGATCCCAGGGGATGAAACCGCGTGCCAGCGCAATTCCTATGCGATAGTCGGTGTGTTCCTGCGCTGCAAGATAGGCCAGCAGGCGTCCTTTATCTTTGAAGTAGTCTGGCTTGTTTTCAAAATAGGGGATGCTGCCGGTTTCGCTGACGCAGTCCACGAAGGCATCGACACACGGTCCGATGGGATGTTCTGCCAGCGCATCGAGGCACACCGTTTCCCGAATGCCAGGGCGATCCGGCGGGATAATTAGCACGCCGACCCGCAGGTTACGAGCCGCATCCACTTTAAACTTGCCGATGACGGTCGGAACCGACAGCCCGTCCACCTGCCGCAATACACTTTGCACGCTAGTGAAAGTGGCAGCGGGGTCGTGGTCGGCATCGCGGATGAGACCAATTCCCAGAACCGGTTTGGAGCGCGGGATCAACCCGGACAGAAACTTGCGCAATTCCAATGTCTGGTCTTTGCCGCCTAATTCGGTGATATAGGCGCGGTCAGGGATCAGCCCTGCCTTTAGGAGTTGAGTCTGGAATTCGCCAAAGAAGAAAAGGTCATCGGGGCCTTCGACGATCAACTGGTACGGGCTGTCTTTAGGTGGGCGCTCCATCACCGGACCTCGATCTCGTATTTTACAGCCCCAGCGATAGCGTCCGCGTTGTATGTAATGACCTCTACCTGGCCATCTTTTTCTTCCAGCCGGTGTAACCCCAGCGCGTCCGCTGGCTCATCCTGGAGCGCTGCGTAGGCGGCTTGGATACACTCGAAACTGTGCGTGGTGGCGAACACCTGCACGTCGAATTCAGTCGCAAGCTGGAAGAGCGCGGTCCATACTTTCACCATCACCGAGTGGTGCAGCCCGTTTTCGATTTCATCCACCAGTAGTAGCCCACCGCTCGAAGTACTCAGTGCTAGCAGCAGCTCAAAAAAGCGAAAGAGTCCACTGCCCATAGTGTTCAGTGGGACCCGGCGATCCTCCAAGCCTGAAATCGTCACCCGGCACTGAAACACAGGCACCTCCCCAAACGAGGAAGTACGAATATCATGGATGCGCGGTTCGACAACCTGCATACTGGAAACAAGATAGTGTTCTTCCAGCCGCTGCTCAATGTGACTGAGGCGTGCCGCCATTACTTTAGGATTCGTCCGCATCCGGGCCGGTAGGAAAATAGCCTCGATCATGGCCTGTCCCAAACCCTCGAAGATAATCTGATCTTCCTCGATTCTGCCGGTTTGATCAAGTTGTGTGCCATCTGGCCGCGTGATAACATACCGAATTTGGGATCGCTCCTGCTCTGCCTGCGCGCTTCCATTCCCACTATCCTCGACCGGGATACGCACTTCGGTGATTTCTTCAAGCGATATGCGCAGCTCGTGTTCGGGAGTACCCTTGCTGGTAGCGGACATAAAGATGTTGTGTTGGGGATCGAAGTTCCGAAACAGATTATCCCATATCCCAGACGCCGATAAGCGGAAAATCTCCATTTCCCGGAAAGCGTTCACTCGAACCGACAATTGGGGATTGGTCGATCCGCTGTAGAGCCACAACGCCTCAAGGAGTGAGGTTTTCCCCGTGTTGTTCTTGCCCGCAATCAGGTTGATACGTGCCAGTGGCTCGATGGTGAGTGTGTCGAAGAGGCGATAGTTTTTTACAGTAAATGATGTGAGCATTGGCATATTCCTCAACCGAAATCCATTGCCCACCAGTATACATCATTGCCCTGGAATAATCAGGCGTTTCTTTTCGCCCCACACCGCGCCGGAAAGGCCCCCTTACCCGAAAGGTGCGCCCCAAATTTTGGACTGTTATAATGGCTGGTAATGATATGCCGAGGGGGAGTATCTGTTATGGCCGACGTGTTCATTTCCTATTCGCGCAAAGACACCGACTTCATCCGCGAGCTGTACGACGCGCTGAACGCCCGCCAGCGCGAAACCTGGGTAGACTGGCGCGGCATCGACTATTCGACCAAGTGGTGGGAGGAAATCTGCGCCGGGATCGAGGGCGCGGACAACTTCGTGCTGGTCATCAGCCCGGATGCACTGGAATCGGTCTACTGCCAGCGCGAGATCGAGCACGCGCGCAAGCACCACAAGCGCATCGTGACCGTGCTCTACCGCGAGATCGACGCGGCGAACCTGATCGGCAGCTTCTACACCGATGCCGAAAAGCGCCCGTATGAGCAGACCGCGCGCGACAACTGGGAAGTGATCCAGGCCATCCAGTGGATCGACCACACCAAACTCGGCACACTGGAGCGCACGCTGGAAGCGCTGCTCGACGCCATCGACACCGACCCGGCGCGCGTGCGGAAACACACCCGGCTGCTGCTGCGCGTGCGGGAGTGGGAGGGACGCGGGCGCAGTCCAAGCGCGCTGCTGCGCGGGGACGAACTCGCGGAATACGAGGCGTGGCAGGCGACCAGTGACGCTGCCGGGGACGAACCCCGTGTCACCGACGAGCAGCGCGCCTACATCGCCGAGAGCCGCCGCACCGAAGATGCCGACCGCGCCGCCGAACGCCAACGTGAGCGCCGCATCCGCCAGTTCCGGCTCACAGCGGTGGCGCTGGCCCTGGTCGGACTGCTGGCCGTGATCCTGGCGTTGTGGGCCACGCAACGAGCCAATTCCGCGCAGGAAGATGCCGACGCCGCCGACGCCCGCGAACGGTCCGCCAACACTCAGGCCGCCAACGCCCGCACGGAGGTTGCCTTCGCCGGGCAAACGCTCACGCCGATTCCGGTGACGCTGGCCGCCGCCAACGAGCAATTGACGGCAGTGGCCATGCAGGTAGAGCAAGGCGAGGCGCGCATCGAGGCGCTGGACCTGGCGTCATCTGCGGTTGATGTGCTGAA
>JAADYV010000308.1 GCA_010092855.1 Chloroflexota bacterium
ACGATCTCGAACGTGATCGGTTCGGCATCTTCGCTGCTGGCGATTTCGAACGTCAGCCTGTCGCCCACGTCGAAACCGGCAGCCAGCGTGGTGTCGTTGGCGGGGATAACGATGTTCCGCTGCCCGGTGTCCGACTCGTTGAGCTGGCGGCCCGCGTAGAAATCCACGTCCGGCAGGTTGGAGTTCACACCGCGCTCGTCAACGGTGGACATGATGTTCGTCAGCGGGTCCTGGCTGTGGCCGGGTCCGAAGGCAGGAGCGCTGATTTCTGCATCCACCCGCGCCTGAATCTCATCGTAGGGCACGATCTCGCCTGCGCTCATGTCTTCAAACGCGACCAGGTCCACATTGTAGGAGCCAACAACCGTATAACTGTTCACGCCGTCGAGTTCGTCCAGGCGCGCCTCAACCTGGTCTACCACACCTTCCTGCCCGGATGCGAAGATGAACACATTGCCGCCCGCTTCCGATTCGACCAGGTCCTGCAACCGGTCACTGACAGCGGAAGCCAGCATCGTGATCAGGCTGAGGGTGAAGACGCCGATCACCAGCGCCAGCAGCGTCGAAGCGCCACGCCCTTTGGTGGCCACCATCGCGCGCAGCGCCACCTTGAGGTCCACCAAGCCGCCCGCCGGGAAGAAACGCCCGATCACCAGGATCAGCGTCCACAGGATGATGTACAGCACGCCAACTACGATGAACGTGCCGGTCAGGATCAGCAGGGCCGGGACCAGGTAGCCGAACCCGAAGCCCGCTGCCGCCAGCACCACGACCAACAGCAGCCGCCGCTGCCAGGCTTTGCCAGCCTGCATACGGCCAACCACCAGCAGCGCCCCGGCCACCAGACCGAGTCCCGCTGCCAACCCGCCCGCGATCAGGCGCACCACGCTGGCGCTCAACAGGTCGCCAATGAGTGGCTGCGCGACCAGGCTCAGCGCGGCCAGCACCACCAGCAGCGCCAGCAAAGACTGGGCGCGGCCCGAACGCGGCACAATACCTTCATTGGGGCGCAGCACCAGGTTGGGGCGCACGCTGCCCGCTGCCAGGGTCGGGATAAAACCGAAGATGGCTGTCACCAGCACGCCTACGACCAGGCCGGTCAGCGCCGGTTCGGGCGTGATACGCAGCGTCAATGACTGGACCACGAAGGTGCCCGCAATGCCCTTAAAGGCATACGCCGCCAGCCAGCCCAACCCGATGCCGATCACGCTGCCGAAAATGCCCATCAACACCGCTTCAACCAGGAACAGCACCGTCACCTGCTCACCTTCCAGGCCGATGGTCTTGAGCACCGCGATCTCGTTGGTGCGACGGCTGACGACCACCATCATGGTGTTGACGATGCCGATACCGCCGATCAGCAGCGACACCAGCCCCATCACCATCACCAACTGGTTGAGCGTGTCGGAGACTTCGGTATTCTCGGCTTCGAGATCGCCCGTTGTTTCCGAATACAGGTAGTCGTATTCGGCGCTGAACGCGGCCTGCACACCTTCCACATCGCTGAGGTCCGGCAGCTTGATGAAGATTGCGCTGATGCCGAGATCAGCCGAGTCAAACAGGGGGGCCGAGTCGATGTCCAGGTAAAAATAGCCGAACATTGAGCCGCCCATGTTTTCGATCCCGCCTTCAGAGTCGGTGGGCACGATCCCGGCCAGCGTGAAGTCGGTGCTGCTGCCATTCACGCGCAGCGTATCCCCGATTTCCGCGTCGAGGGAGTCGGCCAGGTTTTCGCTGATCACGATGTCGGTCGGTTCGGCCAGCACCTCGCTCAATGGCTGGTCGTCCACCGTTTCGCGCACCCCATACAGCGGATAGGCGTCCACATCGACAATGTAGGACAACAGGAACGCTTCATCCTCGTCGGTGCGCAGGTTGATGATCGATGACGGCCCCAGCGGACCATGCCCCCCGGCCACAACGGTCAGCGGCGTAAGTTCCACGCCGGGATAGGTCGTGGTGAACCAGTCCGCGATCTGGTCGTAACCATCTTGTGTGAAATAATACCGGTTATCGCCACCGTCCCCGCCCAGGATGGCCGTGCCGGTGGTTTCGAGCACTCCGGCTTCCTCACCCTCGGCCATCAAGTCCTCATCAATGTTTTCACGTTCGGAGGGACGAAGCTGAAGGTCGCCGCCGTTGCTATCTTGCAGGCCGCTGGTCAGTTCACCGTCGATCATCACGCCCAACGTTTGCAGGCTGACAATCGCCGCCACGCCCGCCGCGATACACAGCAGGGCAAAGATCGTGCGCTGCCCGTTGACGCGCAGGTCGTTGATCGAGTGTCGCACGTAAAACCGTAGTTTCTCTAGCATGAGGTCCTCCCTAACGTACCAGCGCCGGATCGCCAGCGTGTTCCTGGAAGCTGCGCACAGCGGCCATTTCTGCCGTCGAGGTCGGATCGATTTCGCGCGCGATCTGGCCATCGACCAGCGCGATCACACGGTCGGTTTGGGCCGCCACGTTGAGGTCGTGCGTCACGATGATCATGGTGGTTTGCGTGGTACGGTTGATCTCGCGCAGCGCGTCCAGCACCAGCGCCCCAGAGACTGTGTCCAGATTGCCGGTCGGCTCGTCGCACATCAACAGCGGGGGATTGTTGGCCAGCGCGCGCGCAATCGCCACGCGCTGCTGTTCGCCGCCGGAAAGCTGATTGGGCCGGTGGTGCAGCCGGTCTTGCAGTTCGAGCATGGTCAGCAGCTCTGCCGCGCGCCGGGCAGGGTTAAACTGGCGATTGCGCGCAAACTGCACCGGCAGCGCCACGTTTTCCAACGCGGTCAGGGTTGGCACCAGGTTGAAGAACTGGAACACAAACCCGATCTTCTCGTTGCGGATGCGCGTCAGGGCGCGCTCGTCGAGCTGGGTGATGTCCACGCCGTCGATCACGACGCGGCCCCGTGTGGGAGAGTCCAGGCCCCCGATGAGACCCAGCAGCGTCGATTTGCCGCTGCCTGACGGCCCGATGATGCTGAGCATTTCGCCCTTCTTGACGGTGAAAGATGCCTTGCGCAGCGCGTGAACCGTCACCTGCCCCATCTGCAGGTCTTTACCGAGGTCCTCGGCCTGCACAACGTACTCATGCGAACCATTCTGTTTAAACTTAGCCATGCCCTCACTCCTTCTTAGATTTTGCACAGATGCTGTCTATAAGGATGGGGACAAAAGCTATGAAAATGATGAGGGGCGATTAAGATCGTTCTTATATTTGATGCGCATCAAAAAAAATAGCAGCCCGTCGCTAGTACGCGATAGGTGTTGAGAGAGCGGCAACGCTCGAACACCCTTAAACCACTGATGTACGACTTCCGCGAACGAAGTTGTATGCGATGCCGTCGCCTGTGGCTCAAAGCGCACAGGCTATAGCGGAAAGAAGTCTACTAAAGTGACTCCCACACCGTGTTTCGCCAAAACACGAATCACCGATAAAAAAACCACCCAGCGACGGCGGAAAACAGTCGCTTTAGCAGACTTTATATACTATGTAGCTGCGCGATTTTCAGTAGCGAAGCGGCTTGAACCCGCAGCGCCACGAACCGTATAGCTAGGTCCCTGTAAGAAACCCGCCTGGCGTTGCGCCGGGAGAAACCACATTGCAGTTACGGCTTGCGCGGCGCGGGTGGAGTGGGCGCAAGAGGCAGGTATACCGTGAAGGTGCTGCCGTGCCCCGGTGTGCTCTTGATGGCGATGGAACCATCGTGCGCCCGTGCGATCTCGTGCGCGATGGCCAGCCCCAGCCCGGCTCCCCCGGCCTGTGTTGGCCCCCGCCCACGATCAGATTCGACGCGGAAAAACGGCTCGAACAGGTGCGGCAACTGGTCGGCAGGAATGCCCGGCCCGGTGTCGGACACCGAGACCCGAATGCGGTCCGCTTCCTGGCAGGCGCGCAGCGTCACCGTGCCCCCTTCCGGCGTGTACTTGATCGCGTTGTCCAGCAGGTTGAGGAACAGGCGAATCAGCAGATTCATGTTGCCCGTGAACGTGAGTTCGGGCTGCACATCGCCGGTCAGCGTGATGTGTTTCTCTTCGGCCAGCATCATCACCTGGTCCACCAGCGCCAGTAGCAAATCGGCCAGCATGATCTGCTCATGCTGTTCGGCCATGCGCCGGTGTTCGAGCCGCGCCAGCAGCAGCAGGTCGCTACTCAGCCGGATCAGGCGATCCACCTGCCCTTCCAGGTCGCGCAGGGTGCACTCATAGTCGCGGGGTTGGCGGGGCTGGCTGAGCGCCACGCCGATCTGCCCTTTAAGCGCGGTGAGCGGCGTGCGCAGTTCGTGCGCGGCATCGCTGGTGAAACGGCGTTCGCGTTCGAACCCCGCTTCGAGTCGGTCCAGCATCCCGTCCAACGTAGCCGCCAGACGCCCGATCTCGTCCTGCGGCCCGGTGTAATCAATGCGTTGGTGCAGGTCGTTGGCAGTGATTTGCCGGGTGGTGGTGGTCATATTCTTGATGGGGCGCAGCACGCGCGTTGCCAGGAAAATCCCCCCCAGCCCGGCAAACAACATGCCCACCGGCAGCCCCAAACAAATGTGCCCGCGCAACGTCCCCATCACGTCACGCTTTTGTGTGATCTGCAGCCAGCCGACCGGATCATCCTCCGGTACAGGAAGACTGTAGACCCGCCATTCCCATTCACGCGGGCCGCGTTTTTGATCGTCTTCTGTTGTAAAGCCAGCTTGCGGAGGAAAAAAAACCGGGATATCTTCATCGGCCCCCACCGAATCCCAGACTGTGCCATCATCTGACAGCAGGTACAGCGCCAGGTTGGATGAATAATCATCCTCAAGGCTGTCCCGGTTACGAAATGCCAGATCACCATCGCTCTCGATAATGTGATGCTGCGTCAGTTCTGCGACAACATCCATCGTCATATCGGTTTGTTCTTCCAGGCGTGGCTCGACACGCGCATGTAAAAAAATAGCAAATGAGAACAACAAAAACGCCATCGCCAGCACGTACCATAACGTCAGGCGCACCCGGATCGGAATACGGCTGTGCCACACGGCCCCCAAACGTCGCGGCAGCTTCGGCTTATGCATAGTCGTCTCCGGCGCAGATACGGTAGCCGACGCCGCGCACCGTCTGAATCAGGGGCACAGCATGGGCTTTGTCGATCTTGCGGCGCAGATAGCCAATGTATACATCCACCACATTCGATTCGTTGTAGAAGTCCAGGTTCCAGACGTGCTCGCCGATTTGCGTGCGCGTCAGCACCTGGTTGGGATGGCGCATCAGGTATTCCAGCACGGCGTATTCGCGCGGGCTGAGGTCAATGGAGCAATCGCCACGCCGCACCAGCCGCGTCACGGTGTCCATTTCGAGATCGTCCACCACCAGCACCGTGCCGGTTTGCAGCGGGGGACGGCGTAACAGCGCCCGCACCCGCGCCAGCAGTTCCGGGAAAGCAAACGGTTTCACCAGGTAATCGTCCGCGCCCGCGTCCAGGCCATCCACGCGATCCGGGACCGTGTCGCGCGCGGTCAGCATGATGGTGGGCGTCTGGCGGCCCTGGTCGCGCAGTTCGCGCAAAACCTCCAACCCGTCCAGCCGGGGCAGCATGATGTCGAGCACCAGCACGTCATACTCCACCGCCAGCGCGCACGCCAGCCCCTCCTGCCCATCCCACGCCACATCGACGGCATACCCGGCTTCGGTGAGGCCCTGCCGCACAAAGTTCGCGATTCCCGGTTCGTCTTCAACGACCAATACGCGCATCGTACCTGCCCTTCTGGGTGCACACACGCTGCGTGCACTCGCCTCTCATTCTAGTGTAGCGGGAAAGTTTAAGAAAACGATGAAAGCGCGCGTACATGTCCGGAACAACAGGATAGACGCAAAACAGCAACCCGCTTTCAGGTATAGTGGCGCGCGAGCAGGTGTGCCGGTGAGGGGAACAGCACTTCATCGACTGAGACAGCGTGGTGTGACATACTCTGCTAAACCCTACGAACTTTGTACAACACTTGACAAAATGCGCAAAAGATAAGCTACAATGTATTTAAAAGTAATTTGATATCCCTCTTCAATTGGCAAATAATCTTTGCGGGGCGTGGAGTGGCAAGGGCCAGCGACCATGGTGAAGATACGATTGTTGTTCATACTCAATATGCTTGGTATTAGTCTGCTGCCCTGCCTTCCGCCTGCACACGCCGTACAAGAACCCGAACGCCCGCACATTTTGATCCTCAACTCGTATCATCACGGCTTTTTGTGGTCGGATGATGAGATTCGGGGCGTGGTCGAGACGCTGCCCGAAGACGCCATTGTCGATATCGAACACATGGACACCAAGCGGTTCACCGGCGAAGCGTACCTGGCGCAGTACGCCACGATCTTCGCAGAGAAATTTGGCGACGATTCCTTCGACATTATCATTACGCTGGACGACAATGCATTCCGGTTTATGCAGCAACACCATGCGCGTTTTTTCCCGCAGACGCCGGTTGTGTTCGGCGGCGTCAACCACCTGGAACCGGGTGACCTGGCAAATTTTGAGTTGTTCACGGGCGTGGTGGAACAAATCGACTACCTCGGCACAATCCAGACTGCGCTGGCGCTGCACCCTGATACGGAACGCATTCTGGTGATCACCGACGCGACGACCAGCAGCCAGGTCAACCGGGGCAAAATCGAAGCCCTGGTCGCCAATGATCAGATTCCGGTTGAGGTCGAATTCCTGGACGACGGCTCCGGGTTGGACTTCGAAACCCTGCGCGATATGTTGTCTCAGGCTCCTGACAACAGCGTAGTCTACTACTCCGACTTTTACCAGGACAGGGACGGAAATCCGGTCCACTATAACGACGTCCTGCCACAGTTGGCGGCGATCTCGAACGCGCCGATTTATGTACACAACGATTTTTACCTGGGCTATGGCGCGACCGGCGGCCAGGTCGTCAACGGCTACTATCACGGTATGGCCATCGGCCAGATCGTCAATCGCGTGCTGGCCGGGGAACGCCCCTCGCAAATATCCGTCCCGACTGGCCCGCTGGTGTACATGTTCGATTATGACCAGCTCAAGCATTGGGGCATTTCGACGAAAGACTTGCCCGCAGACAGCCTGATCGTCAACGAACCCGACCCGTCGTTTTATGAACGTTATCGGGAAATCGTGTGGGCGACAGGTTTGTTCACAGTCCTTCAGACCACGCTGATCGCCTATCTCATCGTAAATATCATGTCGCGGCGCAAAGCCGTTCAGACCCTGCAACGCAGCGAGGCGCAATATCGCTCGATGGTCGAAGCCTCGCCACTGCCGATTATGATTCACGCCGGAGGTAAATACGTTTTTCTGAACCAGGCCGCATGTGAGGTCCTCGGTGGTAAAACCCGTGATGATTTCATCGGCAAACCGGTCAAAGAGGTTATTCATTCCGACTATTGGGCCCAAGCCGATGTGCGCATTTCCCAAATTTACACCGGTACCCCCTATGCGCCGCTGGTCGAGCAGCGGTTCACACGTCTGGATGGGGAGGACATCGACGTGCTGGTCACCGCCACCCGCATCGAGTTTGAAGGCGCGCTGGCCTCGCAGGTGGTGTTTTCCGATATTACAGCACGAAAGCAAGCCGAACACGACCGCTTTGAACTCGCCGTCGAACGCGAGCGGGTGAACATGCTCCGGCGCTTTATCGCGGATGCGTCGCACGACCTCCGCACCCCGCTGGCCACAATCACCACCTCGATTTATTTGCTGCGGCACCGGCTGCCAAACCTGACCGACAGCGAACACCGGCAGATACGTATCCTCGAAGTTCAAGCCAAGCGCTTGAGTCGCATGGTCGACGACATGCTACACATGTCGCGGCTGGATGCCACCGAGCATTTTGTGGCTGCTCCGGTCGATCTTAACCCCCTGGTCAAAGACATCGTGCATGGCCAGCAAGACCTGGCTCGGCAAAAGAACCTCCAGCTCCAGTTCCGGGCGTTTGAACAGCCGTGTCTGGTGGAAGCAAACGATTTGATGCTGAGCCGTGCCATCGCCAACCTGGTCGAAAACGCGATCCACTACACGCCTGCCGGGGGGCAAGTGACGGTGCGGACGGTGCGCACGGACGGCAGCGTGATGTGCGAAGTGCAGGACAGCGGAACCGGCATTCCCGCCGAGGACCTACCCCACATCTTTGACCGTTTCTTTCGGGGCGACCGCGCGCGCCAAACCAACGAAGGGGGGTCCGGGCTGGGGTTAGCGATAGTGCAAAAGGTGGTGGCCTTACACGGCGGAAACATTCAGGTTGAGAGCGAAATGGAGCATGGCAGCGTCTTCCGGGTCCGCTTGCCCGCGCAAGACGGCACGTATGAACCTGGTGTGCCCGTGTAAAGCCGAGCGCGCAAACGCGCCCGTTGAAGAAAAAACAGGGGCGGGGACATGGGTGTGCCTGTTGCGAAGTTGGAACAAACCCGCCCCAGTTTTGGCCAAAAGGTAGCGAACAACGCGCGCCAGTTCAGCCCAGCGCGGCCTTGACCGCGTCACATACGGCAGTGGTCGTCGCGTTCCCGCCAACGTCGGGAGTCAGGGTGTGACCTGCGCCTGTCACCGCCTGGACCGCGTCGGTCAGGCGCTGCGCGGCTTCCGGCTGGCCCAGGTAATCGAGCATCATCGCGCCGCAGAGCAGCATCCCCAGCGGGTTGGCAATGTTCTGGCCCACGATATCCAATGCGGAACCATGAATCGGCTCAAACATGGAAGGATAATCGTGCTCCGGGTTGATATTGCCGCTGGGAGCCACGCCCAGGCTGCCGATGATAGCTCCGCCGATGTCGGTCAGGATATCGCCAAACAGGTTGGAAGCTACCAGCACATCCAGCGATTCCGGGCTGCGGACCAAACGCGCCGCCATCGCGTCAACCAGCATCCGCTCGGTGGTCACGTCCGGGAAGTCTGCGCCCACTTCCTCAAAGATCTCGTCCCACATGCCCAGCGAAAACTCCTGCGCGTTGGACTTGGTGACGGATACCAGGTGGTGGCGGGGACGGCTGCGCGCCAATTCGAAAGCGTAGCGGATGACGCGCTCAGTGCCGCTGCGGGTGAAGACGGCGGTTTGCACCGCGACCTCTGCCGGGTGTCCGCGATGGGGACGCCCGCCCGCGCCGGTATATTCACCCTCGGTGTTTTCGCGCACCACCACCAGGTCGATGTCCCCGGCCTGCTTGTCGCGCAAGGGACTGGGAATGCCGGGCAGCAGGTAGGCGGGCCGCACGTTGGCGTATTGGTCGAAACCCTGGCAAATCTTGAGCCGCAGCCCGCGCAGCGAGACGTGATCCGGCACTTCACGCGATCCTACCGCGCCGAAGTAGATGGCATCGTAGCGTTTGAGCGTCTCCAGACCGTCGTCGGGCATCATGACGCCGTGCTGTTTATAGTAGTCCGACCCCCAGGGGAGCATCGTGTATTCTGCCGAAAAAGTCCCGATGACCTCGGCCAGCCGCTCCAACACCGCGACAGCAGGCGGCGTAATCTCCTGGCCGATGCCGTCACCGGGGATAACGGCGATAGAGTAGTGTGACATAAGATTGTCCTTTGGTTGAGGTAAACACGAGGGGCATTATAACGCCGGGATACCCCTCGCGCCCCAAAACCTTAGAGTCCCACGCCCAGCACACGCGCGATATTCCCGCCCATCACGGCAGCCTGCTCGCTTTCGGAAAAACCATCTTGCAGCAAAGCCTGGTACGCGGCCCCCTCGACGTGCATCAGCGCGAACGGCGCGTCGCTGCCGAAGCATACGCGATCTGCGCCCACCGCGCGAATAATCTTCTGGATGTTGATGTGGCGCATGGCGGTGCCGATGCCGGTGATGTTGGAGTGCGCTTGCAGCACCTCTATCGCCGCATTGGACAGGTCATGAAAGCCGACGCCGCCCATGTGCACCATCAGGATGCGCGTCTCTGGGAAGCGCGCCGCGATCTTGCCCAGCCGGAACGGGTGCGTGGCTTCGTAGGCGTCGGTGCCAATGTGAAAGGCCAGCACCGTGCCCGTCGCCGCGATAGCCTCGGCCAGCGGCAGCGACAGTTCCGGGTCGTCGATGTAGAAGTTGTTTTGCGCGCCGTTGAGCTTGACACCATACAGGCCGTACTCTTCCACGCAGCGCTTGAGTTCGTCGCGCATCCGGTCCAGCCCCAGGTGCGGATCAACCCAGCCAAAACCCAGAATCCGGTCTGGGTGGGCCTGCATCGCGTCGTAGACGTAGCGGTTGGCAGCGGCGATCTCGCGTTTGTAGGGTGGTTGCAGCCAGGTCAGCGCCCGGTCCACTCCGGCATAGTCCATGCGGCGCAGCAGTTCGTCACTAGTGATGCTGTTGCCGCCTTCGGGCGTGGGGGAAATGTGAACATCTGCGTCGATAATCATGGCAGGCTCCTTATGACCGGTCCGGCAGGCCGAGAAATGCGCGCGCTTCGGCAGGAGTGGCGACCTCGCGGCCCACTTCGCCAGCCAACCGCACCAGGCGCTCAACCAACTGCGCGTTGCTGGTGGCGAGTTCGCCGGGCCGGTAGTAGGGGTTATCCTCGAACCCGGCGCGCACGTGCCCGCCCAGCATCATCGACAGCACGGCGA
>JAADYV010000309.1 GCA_010092855.1 Chloroflexota bacterium
GATTCGGGGATCACTTCTTCGGCGACAACAAAAATCATCGCACCCGCTGCGAATGCCAGGGCATAAGGCAGCAGGGGCCGGATCGCCAGCACGGCTGCCAGACTTGTTTGCAGTTTGTTCGACATGGGGCGTCCTTTTTTCGCCCCATTATCTCCCATCCCTCATTGTGAAGCGATTACCCTGGGGGATGCAAGAAGCGCTGATCGCGGTGGGATACACAGCGATCGCCTACACGAGCGGGATTTCAAAGGATTGCGTTGGGGGCACATCCAGTTGGATGAGTTAGTGGGTAAGGTGCGGCGGTGGGGCAGGCGGGTCTGGGTGTGGGTGGCTCAGGACGTGAAGACGAAGGCGTGGCTGGCGTGGTGGGTGGGCCGGCGCAAGCAAGTCGACGCGCACCGCTTGATCCACCGGGTGAAGGCCGTGCAGGCGGAGGACCACGTCCCGGCGTACAGCAGCGATGGGCTGAACCAGTACTTCTACGGCCTGACGGCGCACTACGGCCAATGGGTAGAGGAGGAAGGGCGGCGCAAGCCAGTGTGGCAGGTGCTGCCGGAATTGCTGTACGGACAACTGCGCAAGCGGAAGCGGGGCTACCGGTTGAAACACGTGTACACGAAGATGTTGTGTGGGGCACGGGCGGTGGCGTACACAGAGCGGAGTCTGCGACGACGGATAGCCATGGCCGCCGCGTACTACAACTACTGCCGGACGCACCAGTCCCTGCGAGTGGAGATGGGAGCCGGGCGTTACCGAGGACGCACGCCGACCATGGCGTTGGGGGGTGACGGGACACTGCTGGAGTGTGTTGGAATTCCTGACTCATCCGGTGTATTGAGCGGGGGCCCGCAACCGGCCGGGAGCGTTTGGATTCCCGGTAGGTGAGAAACGGGGTGTGTGACGCACAGAAAAGAGTCGATAATAGTACAGGTTTTCTGAGTTAACTAGGTAGAATTAGTAGTAGTTGTATTTAAGAAAAAATCCCACAAATATTAGTCGTGATTCCTCGAATTTTCCCGCGTATTCGATAGCTTTACCGAGGCCAGTTTCTCTCTCAGATTAATTTCTGAACAGTACGGCTGTTTACGCCTGATTGCGCCAATTTCTCGGGTTTACCGGAAAACCAGCGTATTTGCGAAGTATTTTTAAAGAACGCCATTTTTCGCCTATTTCTTGACAAGCAAGATATCGATATGATACATTGGTTGCAATGAATGACACCGGTGACATAACGACCGGTGAGTTTGGATGTCTGTTGCTCGAACGGTTGTTTTAGGAATGGTCACATATGGCTGCAACGCTCTCGGATGTCGCCAAACGGGCTGGCGTCTCTAAAAAAACTGCTTCACGGGTAATCAACAATGAAGACACGGTCGCCGCTGCTACTCGCAGGAAGGTTCTCGCGGCCATCGAAGAATTGGGCTACGTTCCGAATGAGTGGGCACAGCGGCTGGCCAGCGGGAATTCGCGAATTGTCGGTTATCTGATTGGTGACTACCTGTCACCGTACAGCGCGCATGTGTTGAATGGTCTGTTGGATGTAGCAGATGCTGCCGGACATCACGTCAGCATCTTGCGCATAGACATCGACGATCCACAACAGATCGAGCGCGTGATCACGATGGCGCGTCTGCGGCGTATGGAGGGAATTGTACTCGCCCCTCCTTGTCACAGTTCACCGAGATTGATGGGAGCTTTGCAAGAAATGGCGTTTCCTTTTGTGCAGCACTCGCCGTCGGATCGTTGTAGCGGCTGCGCGTGGGTGTCTGCCGCGGATGAGCAAGGATCATACGATGCAGCATGGCACCTCCTTCGGCTGGGCCACCGCCGCATTGGGTTCATCCAAGGTCCCGTAGACCTATACGTAAGTCGGGCGCGGCTGGCGGGATATAAACGAGCGCTTAAAGAAGCCGACATCGCCGTTGATGAAAGCCTGATCAAGCCAGGGGACTGGGGTTTCGAGTCCGGGCTAGAGTACGCACGCGAACTCCTATCATTGCCTGAACCGCCCACCGCGATTATGGCCAACAATGACGTACCAGCCGCCGGTGCTATCCAGGCCGCCTGGGAGCGCGGGGTGAATTGTCCCGGACAACTCTCGGTCGTCGGCTTTGATGATGTACCACTCGCCAAACAAATCGCTCCGCCATTGACGACAGTCAGGCAGCCGATTTACGACATCGGGGCCACCATGATGTCGATTCTAATTGAAGAAATCATACCGGGCATCAAGTCCAACCATGCCATCGAGGTCCCCACTGAGCTGGTTATTCGGCACTCGACGGGTGCCGTTCGAAACCAACAGGATGCCTGATCGCTATTCAATTTTGGCCATAATGACACCGGTATCATGAGCGAGCGTGCTTTCTTGGTTTTTGCGCCGTGACGTTCATTAGAGGTGCCGTAGCAGCGGCCAAATCTTTGTTAATCCGCAAGGAAAAGGCGGGCAGCAAGGTCGGTCAACAGATCACGGCCCTGACCTGATCGCAGGCGACCGCCATGCTCAGGTGCTCCCGGTCAGCGCTGAGCCTGCCTGTTCAATATTAATGAAGTTCAGTTTAAGTTAGTATAATAAGGAGTCTTTCCTCATGCGACACAAGATACGTATGACCCGATTCGTGGTACTGTCCCTTTTGCTGGTACTCACCTCGTTTGGCACGGGAAGCGTGCAAGATGTGAGCGCGCGCGACCGCGTGCAGATTCGGTGGTTTGTCGGGCTGGGAACCGGCACCGAAGCGGAACAGATTGCTGCCCAGGAGGCCGTCGTCTCCGACTTCAACGCCTCCCAGGATGAAATCGAGTTGATTCTCGAAGTCATTCCGTTCGATCAAGCCTACGACGTGCTGGCGACGCAAATTGCCGCCGACAACGCACCCGATATCGTCGGCCCGATGGGTATTCAGGGCCGCGCGGACTTCCCCGGCGTGTGGATGGACCTGGACCCGCTGATCCAGGAGACCAACTACGACCTGAGCGACTTTGACCCCGCGCTTCTCGACTTCTACTACCTGGAGGGTGAGGGTCAACTCGGCATTCCGTTTGCCGTCTTCCCGTCGTTTATCCTCTACAACAAAGACCTGTTCGATGAAGGCGACATCCCCTACCTGCCCTCGAATTACAATGAGCCGTATATCGACTGGGAAGGCAACGAGCGCCCCTGGGACATGAGCACCTTGCGCGAGGTGGCTATGGTGCTTACCGTCGATGCCAACGGTAACGACGCCACAATGGCGGCGTTCGACCCCGACAATATCCTGCAATTCGGTTTTGGAAACTGGGCAGGCCCGCACAACGACCTGCGCGCACGGGACACCATCTTCGGGGCGGGGAGCCTGGTCGATGGTGAGGGCAACGCAGTGATCCCGCCGCATTGGGTCGAGGCCGAACAGTGGTTCCATCAGGCTATGTGGGAGGATTTCTTCTACCCCAACCTCATCTATAGCCAGAGCGAACTGCTCGGCGCAGGTGATACCAACTGGTTCGGCACGGGCAATCTCGGTATGTGGCACACCCACATGTGGTACATGGGTTGGGGCACGGCTAACCTGGATGCCGATTGGGAGATCGCGCCTATGCCATCTCACAACGGCGTCGTGACCGCGAACCTGCACGCCGACACCTTCGGGATCATGAAATCGACCGACAACCCAGAGGCTGCCTTCACCGTCTTGACTTATCTACTGGGCGAGGGCGCCAACGACCTGACACAGGTCTATGGGGGGATGCCCGCCCGCATCAGCTTGCAAGACGGCTACTTCGAGCGCTTCATTGAAGTGCAGCAGGCAGCCTACCCTGACGTGGAATGGGCCGAGAAGAACTGGCATCTTGTGACGGAAGGCTTGAGCTATCCAGACGTGCCCAACCACCAGGAGGGGCTGCCGCGTTCGGCGGAGTCCCGCGCCCGCTATGCGCGCTACGCCGAAGAGTTTGCCAGCGACCCCGACTTTGATGTTGAGGCCGAACTTGAAAAACTCAGGCTCGATCTGCAGGCGATCTACGACACCGCCGATTAACCCGCTGTTCGGTGAGGGCCGGGCCAAAGGCCGGGCGGCCCGGCCCTCGTTGATGTGCTGTTCAGGACAAATAACCCGGAAGGTGCGGTCATGTCAACCAAACTCCATGAACTCAGCCGAAGCCATGCGCAGCGGCGTGCCCTCAAGCGCATGGGGGGACGCGAGCGCCGCGACGCACTGTGGGGGCTGTTCTTCATCACACCCTGGATAATGGGTTTTCTGGCGTTTTACCTGATGCCCATGGTTAGCTCGCTTGGCTTTTCGCTGTTCGACTTCACCCTCAGCGCGCCAGAAGACGCGCGCTTCATTGGCCTGGATAACTGGCAGCGGATGCTGTTCGATGACCCAAACACCTGGCATAGTATGAAGGTCAGCCTGGGTTTTCTGGCGATCTCACTGCCAACGATGTTGATCTTCGGCCTGCTGCTGGCTATTCTGTTGAACGCCAAACACCTGGTCGGGCGCAATCTTTTCCGCACGCTGTTCTACGCCCCGACGATGGTACCACTGATTGCTGCCATCTTGATCTGGGAGTCTGTCCTGAACCCCAGCACCGGCTGGGTCAACCGCCTCATCAGCCTGAGCGGGTTTGAAGCGACCGGGATAAACGGACTGCGCTGGCTAGACGACCCCAGCCTGGTTTACTTCGCGTACACATTCATCAGCCTGTGGGGCATCGGCAATGCTATCCTGATAAATCTGGCCGGGTTACAGAACATCCCTACCGAGCTTTACGAGGCGGCCGCAATTGACGGTGCCGGCTGGATCAGACAACTGCGGAAAATCACGCTCCCGATGATGTCGCCGATTATTTTCTATAATCTCGTGCTGGGTTTGGTGTTACAACTCCAGTACTTCATCGTCCCCTGGGTGCTGACTGAAGGCACCGGCTACCCACAAGGCTCCACCAGTTTCTTCATGGTTTATTTCTACAAACAGGCGTTTACCTTCCAGAATATGGGCTACGGAGCCACCCTGGCCTGGCTGATGTTCGTGGTCACGCTCATCATTACCCTGGTGTTGTTCGCGTCTGCACGCTTTTGGGTGTTTTACGGCGGAGGGCGGGAGGACTAACCCATGGACACAACCCGACTATACGATCCACACGGCACGAAGTTGGCCGCCTACCGCCGCGCCATCATCCGCCGCGTGCTGGTGACGACGCTGGCGCTTGCCATCCTCAGCCTGTATATCATGCCCCTGGTCTACGCGCTGGTGACCTCGCTCAAAACGCCCGAGCAGGTGAGCGAACCGCGTGCGCCGATTGTCCCGTCGGAACGGGTCACATATGACTACCAGGGCGACACCTACGACGTTTACAACGTGCCGACCGAAGACGGGATGCAGGAATGGGCACTGGTAGACCCTGGCCGCCGCTGCAGCGGGTTCATAGACATCAACAATCCACACGCCGGGCTGATCGAATGGGAGGGCAACTGGCGTGGGTTGGAGCCTGTCCGCGAGTTGAGCTTCTACTGGAGCAACTACCCCGACGCCTGGAACCGCATCGACTTTCCGCGGTTGCTCGGCAACACCCTGCAATACGCATTCATCACCATGATCGGGACACTTGTTTCGTCGTCGTTGGCAGCCTACGGCTTTGCACGTTTCAACTTCCCGTTCAAGAACGTGCTGTTTTTTATCATGATCTCTACCATTCTGCTGCCGCCCGCTGTGACGCTCGTGCCCACTTATGCCTTTTTTGTCAAATCGCTTGGTTGGGGGGGAACCTGGTGGCCCGTGATCGTGCCACACCTCTTCGGCAACGCCTACAATATCTTCCTGCTGCGGCAGTATTTTTTGACGATCCCGCGTGAACTGGAGGAGGCCGCTTATATCGACGGGGCAAACCCCCTGCAGACGTTCGTGCGCGTGATCTTGCCACAATCTGTGCCCGTGTTGACCGCGGTCGCACTGTTCCATTTCTTTTTCGCCTGGAATGACTTCTTCGCCCCGCTCATTTACCTGGCGGGCAACCGCGCCGAAAACCCGATCAGCGTTGGGCTGAGCGAATTCCGCAGTTTCTACCAGATCAACGTCCCGCTCATACTGACGGCGGCCATCATCTCCATGCTGGTGCCATTGATGATCTTCTTCCTGGCGCAGCGCTACTTCATACAGGGCATCGTGGTGACCGGTGTCGATAAATAGCAATGGATTTGCGCCATTGCACCATTGGATTTCCTACCCGGAAAGGCACTCTGACGAGGAGACCATGAAATACAACGAATTCACCGCAGCGGATTGGTCACGTATCCGCCAAGACTGGACGGCATGGTGGGATGGCACGCTCGAACGGCCACTGGTGCTAATCTGGACGCGCGAACCGGGGCATCCGCCGGGCAGCATCCACGACAACCTTGTCAGGTGGCCTGCTGGCACCGACGCACAAAGCATCCTCGATTATTACCAGCCGCATCTTGAAACGACCCACTATCACGGCGATGCTTTCCCGCAGTGGTGGCTCAACGCCGGGCCGGGCATCGTGGCGTCTTTCCTGGGATCAGCCCCGCACTTTGCCGACGATGGCGGATGGGGCACGACCTGGTTCGAACGGCTTGGCGTGGACTCGCTCAACGAAATCCACCCCACCTACGACCCCCATAACGCGTGGTGGCTCCACTGCCAGAACCTGATGAAAGCCGCCATCGCGCGCTGGGGCGATACAGTGGTAATGGGTTGTACTGACCTGGGCGGCAACATGGACATTCTGGCCTCGCTGCGCGGCACCATGGAACTGCTCTATGACTGTTTCGACAATCCGGCTGAGATCGACCGCCTCACGCGCGCGATCACCGCGCTGTGGCTGCGCTACTTCGATGAGATGCAAGCGATCATCGACACCGGCGCGCCGGGCATGTCCTACTGGGCGGAATTCTGGTCACCCGGTCCAGGCTATATGCTGCAAAGCGACTTCTGCTACATGATCTCGCCGGAGATGTTCGAGCGTTTTGTCCTGCCCGACCTGGAAACGTGCTGCGCGCACATCGAATACCCGTTCTATCACCTGGACGGTAAGGGACAACTCATCCACCTGGAACGTATGCTGCAAATTCCCAATCTGCGCGGCATCCAGTGGCAACCCGGCGATGGACAACCGCTGGCTGACGGTTGGCTCGATGTGCTGCGCCAGATTCGCGAGGCGGGCAAACTCTGCCAGGTCTTCGTGAATCGCAAAGGGGCCATGACCATCGCGCGCGAACTGGGTGGCGCAGGGTTCCAGTTCCAGGTGACTGCCGAGGGGCTCACCCCGGAAGAGGCCGACGCTTTTGTGGCAGAAATACATGCGCTAGCGTGAGACGCGAATCAAACACAGGATTTGCCGGATAGAGTACAATTCTGTGCAATGTCTGGGGATGAAAGCAGCAAGCGATGACGACCGGTTTGGTTTTTGACATCAAAGAGTTTGCGGTGCATGACGGGCCGGGCATTCGGACCACTGTGTTTTTGAAAGGCTGCCCGCTTAACTGCGCCTGGTGTCACAGTCCCGAAGGCAAAGACCGCGCGCCGCAGATCATGCATACGCTGCGCGGAGACCGCACGGTGGGCAAGGCATACACACCGGAGGCGCTGGCCGCCTACTTGAACAGTCAGATTCCGATCCTCACTGCGAACGAAGGCGGCGTGACGTTTTCCGGTGGCGAACCGCTGATGCAGGCTGCATTCATCCACGCTACGCTGGACCGGCTGGACCCGGTACACGTCCTGCTGGATACGTCTGGCTTTGCCGATGGGCCGGTGTTCGCGCAGTTGGTCCGGCGCTTCGACCTGGTGTATTTCGACCTGAAACTGATGGACCCGGTGACACATCTGGCCCATACCGGCGTATCCAATGCGCCGATTCTGGACAATCTGCGGCGGCTGAGCGCGTCAAGGGTGCCCTTTGTGATCCGGGTGCCTTTGGTCCCGACGATTACGGACACTAATGAGAATCTAAGCGCCATCGCCCGTTATTTACACGGGCTGCCCGGTCTGGTCCGCGTCGACCTGCTGCCTTACAATCCGCTCGCCGGGGCCAAGTATCCGATGCTGGGCATGGCGTATCCGCTGCACGAGCTTGAACATCGCTCCGTCACTCTGCAACCAGAGATATTTAGCGACAAAGGGATTCAAGTCCAATGCCACTGACTGAACGTTTGACCCACCTGAAAGAGGCAGTACGGCGCGGCGATCACCGCCAGCACCGCCAGCCAGGCGCGCCGATGTTGGCCGCCGAGTTTGATGCCCTGGGCCTGACCTGGATGCAGCGGCAGGCCCGCTTGATCACCGCCATGTGCGAAGCGGAACAGGTCGTGATCCTGCCTGATGAACGCATCGTGTTCACGCGCACCCTGCCGACCGTCCCCCCTGTATGGCGCGAAGAAGCCTGGGCACGGCTTACGGCGGGACGTACCCTGCACGAACTTGGTCCGACCAGCAACATCTGCGCGGATTGGGGCATGGTATTGAGTCAAGGGCTGCTGGGCCGCCGGGAAGTTGCACTCGCGACTCGCCAACGCTGCGCCGATCAGCCGGAGACGGTGGAATTCATCGACAGTGCCCTCGAGACGATTGACGCCGTGTTGGCGCTGGCTGAACGGTACGCAGACGCAGCGCGCGACCTGGGCCGTGAAGATATAGCCGGTGCGTTGGCACACCTCCCGGCACATCCACCCCGGACGTTTCATGAGGCGCTACAATTCCTGCGGCTGGTTCACGCGGTCGTGTGGCTGGGCGGACACTATCACGTCGGGCTGGGGCGCTTCGACCAGTACATGTGGCCTTACCTGGAAAACGACCTGGCCGCCGGACGGCTGGACCACGCAGCGGCGGAAGAACTGCTCGCGGAGTTTTTCGTCTCGCTCAACAAAGACAGCGACCTGTATCCGGGCGTGCAGCAGGGTGACAACGGGCAGACGCTGACCGTGGGCGGCGTAACGCCAATGGGCAAGTCTGGCGTGAATGAACTGACGCTTATGGTCCTGCGCGTGGCGCACGATGTCAGCATGATCGATCCCAAGATCAACCTGCGCATCGCGCCGGATACCGACCTCGACCTGCTGTGTCTGGCTTCCGAACTCACCGAGAAGGGGCTGGGCTTCCCGCAGTACTCCAACGATGACGTGGTGATTCCGGGATTGGTGGCGCACGGCTACACGTTGGAAGATGCGCGCAACTACACGGTCGCGGCCTGCTGGGAGTTCATCGTGCCAGGCAAAGGCATGGACGTGGTGAATATCGGCGCAGTTTCATTCCCCAGCGCGGCGGATACCGCGATCCGCGAAGGTCTGCAAGCAGGAGAATCATTCACCGCGATCATGGAACGGGTACGGCATGATGTACGGCTGCAAGTGAACCGCTTGGTGGATGCCTATTCCAATTTGCTGCTGCCACCCGCGCCGTATTACTCAGCGCTGATGGACGGCTGCCTGGAAACCGGTCGCGATCTGTCCCAGGGCCTGACCTACAACAACTTTGGCATTCACGGCGCGTGTTCCGCCAATGGCGCGGATGCGCTGGCCGCTGTGCATAAGCTCGTGTTGGAGGGCAAGACCGTAGCGCCGGAGCGCCTGCTGACGGCATTGGAGACTGATTTCGCTGACGATGACGTGCTGCGGATGGTGTTGCAGGAAGAGGGCCCGAAGGTGGGCACCAACGATCCCCAGGCGGACGACATCCTGATCGCCCTGTTTGACATGCTGGCCGACGCCTGCGAGCAGATTGAGGATAATGGTCGCGGCGGGATCGTGCGGCCCGGCACCGGCTCGGCCATGTACTACATCTGGCTGGCGCGCGACCATGAGAACATGCGCGAACCGGCGGTGGGCACTACCGCTGACGGACGGAAAGCAGGCACTCCTTTCAGCGCGAATCTGGCCCCAGCGCCTGGTGTGCGTGTGCCGGGTCCGATCAGCGTGTTTCAATCCTTCAGCAAGATTGATTACCACCGCATCGTTAACGGCGGGCCGATTACGATTGAGCTTTCATCCACCGTGTTCCGCAATCCAGACGCGATCCGTAAGGTGGCGATGCTGGTGCGCACCTTCGCCCAGTTGGGATGCCAGCAGCTTCAGGTCAACAGCCTGAATGCTGAAACGCTGTGTGAGGCGCAGCTTCAGCCGGAACTCCACCAGGACCTGATCGTGCGCGTTTGGGGGTGGAGTGGCTATTTCTGCGAGCTATCGCCGGAATACCAGGAACACGTGATTCGGCGGCATCAGTACCAACTGGGTTAGAACCACACGGTCTGGTTCTGCTGCAAAGAATTGAAAGCGTGTACGCACAACCGCTGCTGGCGAGATTCTGACCCAGACCAAGCGGTGAACATGGACCACCTTTCCAGACTATCCCAAACGTGAGGACCATATGTCAAATCTAATGCAAGAAATCCGCCAAGCTGTCATTGAAGGCCAGGCGAAAACCGTTGTGCCCAAAGTGGAACAAGCGCTGGCTGATGGTGTGGCCCCCGACGTCATTCTCAACGAAAGCCTGATCAGCGCGATGGCTGAAGTCGGTCAACTGTTTGAAGACAGCGAGTTTTTCGTGCCGGAAATGCTTATCGCCGCGCGCGCCATGTCGTCGGCACTGGAAATCCTGAAACCACGCCTGGTTGAACAAGGGGTTGAGCCAATTGGTAAAATCGCGATCGGCACGGTCAAGGGCGACCTGCATGACATTGGCAAATCCCTGGTAGCCATGATGTTGGAAGGCGCAGGTTTCGAGATTGTGGACCTGGGCGTGGATGTGCCCGCTGAGAAATTCATCGAAGCGGCTCAGAATGGCGCGAAGGTCGTGGCGATGTCGGCCCTGCTCACTACCACGATGCCCAACATGAAGAAGACCATTGAAGCATTTAGGGAAGCGGGACTGCGTGATCAAACGGTGATCATGGTCGGCGGCGCGCCGGTGACTCAGACCTATGCCGACGAAATCGGCGCGGATGGGTACTCGCCGGATGCTTCCGCCGCCGTGCGCAAAGCCAAAGAGCTGTTGGGCGTATAACATCACCTGAATTCACACAACCGTATTCAATCGACATTACCCAGCTTGGGAACGGCTGACTGAGTTGGGATTGACTTTGCATTGCTATCCGAATTGGAGACACATTATCGATGGCGACATCACTATTCGATCTGGTCAAAGAAACAACACACCTGCCCGTTGTGCCGTTAATGGGCTTTCCGGGTATTCAGATCACGCAATCCACTTTGAAGCAAAACGAGTTCAACTGGGGAACCCAGTTTTGGACCTTGAGCGAACTTGTCCGGCATTTTCAGCCGGATGGCATATTCACGTTTATGGACCTCTCCGTCGAAGCCAATGCGCTAGGATTGCCCGTGCGGTTTCCGTTGGGTGAGTCGCCAACCGTTGAATATCCTACCGTCAAAAGTCAGGATGACTTGCATCACTTTTACAAGATGGATGTATTGGCGGATGGCCGGGTGCGTGTTTTCATCGAGACCGTTAAGCTGGTCAAGCGTCATTTGAATGTTTGGTGTGGCGGCTACGTGATTGGGCCATATACATTGGCTGCGTTGATGATGGGCGCAACCGAAACGGCCATTGCAACCATCGATAACCCGGATTTGCTGCACGAAACGTTGACCTTCACGACCTACGTGATCACCCGTTACGCCAATGCCCTGGCCGCAGCCGGAGCAGATACTGTAGCCATCCTTGAGCCAAGTGCCGTGATGCTATCACCGAAACAGTATCGCGAGTTCTCCGGCCAGTATACCCGTCAGATCATCTTGCAGATGAATGCGCTGCCCATTCTCCACATCTGCGGGAACACCGCTCATCTCATTGATGAGATGGTGGCTACTCGCGCGCAGGGCTTGAGTCTGGATTCGATGGTCAGGCTAGATGAGATTGCCGCGCGAATTCCCGATGATGTGGTTCTTATTGGCAACATCAACCCCACGGCGGTGATGGTAGATGGTTCGCCACAAGCGGTCTATCACCAAACCAAGAACCTGATCCAACAGATGAAACCCTATGGCAATTTCATTTTGAGTACCGGATGTGATCTGCCGCCAGAGACACCATTGGAAAACATCAAAGCCTTGATGGATGCGGGACGGGGTGTTGCGTTGAGTGTAGAGGCAGCCCGTCACATTCGCCCCAATATGATATTTTTCGAAGATCAACCCGCTTGGCTGCGGGCCAGTATTGCGAGGGACATTGACTTGCATCTGTAAGCCGCTTGAGGGATCGATACAAGGTGTTTTCGATCTCACGATCATGATTCACTGATCGATCAATCTGTAGACCCAAATACCTACCGTTTTGGTGTAATTAACCGGAAGAATAGCGCAGCCAATCACAGGTCCAAGACGTTCGAACCCGCACTGGCTGTGC
>JAADYV010000310.1 GCA_010092855.1 Chloroflexota bacterium
ATAATCAATTTTCAGTCCATTATTCTCTCAGGTGAGACATCTCACAGGTTTGACCGCTCAAGCATGACACAATGATCAATACCCCATACTCAGGTAGGCTAACTCATACTGATGGAAACTATCGCACCAAAGAATTTGACAAACATGTCGTTGGACGAAGCACGGTCGGTGATCTGGCCATTTCGCGAAATCAAAAATCGACCCATTGGTTTGCTTTATGACAAAGGTTTGCTTTCCCTTCAAGACCTGGGATTCGCGGCCCAGAGAGCATATGACAAACGAGTCCGCGACGCAGCGCGGACGATGCTGCTTCATGCGTTAACCCATGAACGATTTGATGCTGAAGATTCCCCCGGCCCACTGAACGTGATTTCCTCTGAACGCCGGAGTTTTGCCGAACGACGACAGCTTGAAATCACCATGATTATGGGGGGAATTCTGGGATTCATACTTGGTATTGGAATCTATGCGTTGTTGTCAACGCTGACCCAGCCATCTAAAGTCAGTTTTTCGGAAACAACCAACACCACTGCTGGAATAATCGCGCTGGTGATTGTCATACTGGGAACCATTGCGATAGTTTTTGTCGCTAACAAGCTATTTGACGTACTGGTATTCAACCGCCTCTTCAACCAACTGCAACGCCATCGCAAAGGGCAACTGGGTGAAGATCGAGTCCTGAACGTGATGCACGGCGTGTTCGACGGAAAGTGGTGGTTGTTCCAGAATCTGGAACTGCCCGGACGACGCCTCGGCGACCTTGATTTTGTGCTCGTAGGGCCACATGGGGTGTGGAGTTTCGAGGTCAAGGCATACAGTGGTGAGTATCGCAACGTCGGCGAACAGTGGGAAAAACGCTATGGTACAAAGTGGTTCCCCGTACCCAAAAGCCCTACCCGGCAAGCGCGGCGAAATGCGGCGGAGTTATCCCAATTACTCTCGACCAACCAGATTAAACAGTGGATTACCCCTGTTATCATCTGGGCCGATCCAGAATCGACGGTTGCGCTTGATAATCCATCGGCCTCCGTGTGGACACTTGACCAGCTTAGCGAGCATCTGAAACATCTGAGCGAAGAACGCCCCATTCCAGAAGCGCAAATCCAGAGCATTGTAGAGGTTCTGAAGAAAATCTACCAAGACGAAGCGGAGACAAAAACTGAATATTGAGTCCAAAAACCTGTCTTCGCGCCGTATGCAGAAAACAGGTTGACACTGCCCCATCCCATGCCCTATGATAGCACCGGCATCCGGGATTTTTCAGATGCCTATCGTCAATTTAGCGGGAGGGATGGTGCAGGATGAAACACCGCAACAAAGACACATACTTTTTGCTGAACCTGGGGTGTGCGAAAAACACGGTTGACGCGGAATCGATGGCGGCCCTGATGGCAGGGGCCGGGATGCAAGGCAGCGCCGATCCGCGCCAGGCCGAAGTGTTGATCGTGAACACCTGCGGTTTCATCGCCCCCGCCCGCGAAGAGAGCATCCAGGCCCTGCAAGAACTCGCCGCCAGCAAAAAGCCGGACCAACTGCTGATCGCGGCGGGCTGCCTGGCGCAGCGCTACGGCTATGACCTGCCCGCCCAGGTGCCCGCGCTCGACGGCGTGATCGGTACGCGGCGCTGGATGGATATCGTAGACGTGATCCGGCGGCTGCGCGCCCGCCAACACCCGGAACCGCTGTATCACCTGCCGGAAGATGCGGTCACGGTGGGCCGCGATGAGCACGGCGTGGCGCGTGTATCGGTCCAGGGACCCAGCGCGTATCTCAAGATTGCCGATGGCTGCCGCCGTCCGTGCGCGTTCTGCGCGATTCCGGCCATCAAGGGCACCGCCGTCAGCCGCCCGGTAGATCGCATCCTGGACGAAGCGCGCTTTTTGCGGGACCAGGGCGTGCAGGAGTTGATCCTGATCGCGCAGGACTCCACCGACTACGGGCATGACCTCGGCCTGAAGGATGGGCTGGCGCACCTGCTGGAGCAGCTTGTCGCCGCCGTGCCCGATATTCCCTGGCTGCGCATCATGTACGCCTATCCCGGCTACGTGACGCAGCGCCTGATCGACGTGATGGCCAGCCACGACCAGATTCTGCCCTACCTCGACATCCCCTTGCAGCACGCCCACCGCGATACCCTGCTGCGGATGCGGCGTCCGGCCAACGTGGAATGGGTGCACACCACCATCGCCACCATGCGCGCCGCTTTGCCGGACCTGGCGATCCGGACCACATTCATCGTCGGCTATCCCGGTGAGACGGAGGAGGAATTCGAGACGCTGCTCAACTTTGTGGAGGAGATGCGCTTTGACCGCGTGGGCTGCTTCGCCTACAGCCACGAGGAAGGCACGCCGTCCGCCGACCTGCCCCAGCCGGTTGAGGAAGATGTCAAGGCCAGCCGCCGTGACCTGCTGATGAGCGTCCAGCAGCCGATCAGCCTGGCGCGCAACCAGTCGTTTGTCGGGCGCAAGCTGGAGGTGCTGGTCGAGGGGCACGCGGAAGCCACCGACGAAGACGGCACACCGACCGGGGAGATGATCAGCCTGGGCCGCTCCTACCGTGACGCCCCGGAGATCGACGGGTATGTGCTGGTCGAGGGTGAACTGCCGGTGGGTGAACTGGTGCCGGTGTACGTGACCGGCGCGATGGTCTATGACCTGATCGCCACGCCGCAACCGGAACCGCAGCGGATCGTGATCGGGTAGTAGATGCGCTACAGGCGGGAGAGAAGATCGAGGGGCTGCGTTCGTCCAGCGCGATGCTCCGCCAGCGCTTCATCGGCCAATTCCGCCAACATGTCATGTGAAGCGGAAAAAGCATCCATCCAACGCTGTTCTGAGGACAGTTCCTCCAGAATCCATGCTGCCAGGGCATCCTGTTCTTGTTCTGGCAGCTTTTTGATCTCCATCAGCGCCCGTTCCATCAGGTCAGTCATTGTGTATCTCTCCTTCGTCCAGAGTATACCATACCCACACAGCCTGTTGTGCGCGTAACCCGTTCAAAACAGGCGAGTGTCTGACAGCCCACCCCCGCAGAAGTGGGCCACCAGAAACCACACAGCACGCAGCTAGCGCGCCAGGTCGATGTCCCAGATGTAGATGGCGTAGGATGCTGCCACTGCCAGTTGGCTGCCATCGGGACTCCACGCCAGGTCCATGCCGATCATGGGCAGGCTGCCGACCCGCTCAAACGTCGATGTGTCCCACAGGCGCAAGCCCGAACCGGTCGAGGCGACCAGCAAACGCCCGTCGGGGCTGAAGGCGGCAGCAGATACGTTGGGCTCTGGTTCTGTGAGGGCATCACCTGTGGAGGCATCCAACACGAGAGGAAGTCCCCAGCCGGTGTAGATAATGTTCTGTCTGACCCCGACCAGGAGCAACCCGCCTGCGGACAGCTCCAGCGACTGCACCGGGCCATCCAACTCGGTCCGGAAGTTGGCCGTTCCAGTGGGGATGTTCCACACGGAGAGTTCACCATCGCTGGAGGCAGCCAATGTCGTACCATCCTCGTCAAAGGCCAGGCGCGTGATCATCCCGTCGAGCGTGGTGAAGGTAGCCTGTGGGTCGATGTCCGGGTAGCCGGTCAACACCAGCGTGCCGTCCCGGTAGCCAAGCGCCGCCTGCGTACCATCCGGCGAAAACGCGACCGCCGTCACGCCGGGATACTCCGCGATCACTTCGTCGGTGCTGAAGTCCCAAAAGATGAGCATGTCGTCATCCACGCTCATGCACAGTTCAATGATCATCGCCAAAACCGTCTGGTTTTCGTCTGGCCACCAGGCAAAATCACGCACATCGCCAGCGTAGCCTTCGGGGTCATCTTGAGACGGACGCACAGGGGGATCGGAAACTAGCGACAGGTAGGCATCACCAAATGGCTTATCGGAGCCGCCACCTGGTATGCGGCCACACCCACATACATCTGTAGTAAACTCAGCCGCCAACGCTTCTGCCTCGACATCCCACACACGGACCCGGTCTCCTCCAGAGCAAACCGACCACAATTGCCCATATCTTTCTGTCCTAATCGACGCGATATACTGCCCATCCGCACTCCATTCGATATCTCCGACAAAGTACGTATCCGCCACAATGGTCAACGCTGGCTCCGGGAACAGCGGCTCGTCGGAGGGAGGGATGAACGAGGTATCCACCTGTGGAGGGAGCGGGCTGGGAGCAACAGAACGAGACAGATGGCGCAGGAAACTACCATCGGCAGCGGACACCGACCACCGGCGAGAGCCAGGGCCAGCAGTGGCGACATATTCCTCCACAAAAACCACGTCCGCGCCGGGATACCAGGTCGTTTGTCCGCCCCGCGTGCGGCAACCCTCGTCAATGTTAGGGTTGGGGATCAAGATAGACTCGGTGTCCGTGGCCCAATCCCAAATGGCGTTCCCGAAGTACTTGGCGTAGGATACATAGCGCCCATTGGACGAGGCTGAGAAATACAATCGCGCCGGGTTCTCGCGCGTATCGAGGTCTTCATCTGCGGGGATGGAAAACGCGACGCTGCCGGTCGTCATGTCGTAGGCGAACACCGTGTCGTTCCACAGGATGAAGGCAAAATCACCGCCCCACTGGATGCCCGGCGGGTCGTCCGGGGTGTCTTCGGCGGGGGGCAGGTTCACCGGGGTCACGCTGCCATCGACGCTCAGCCAGTGCAGCGTGCCGTCCTGGGTAGCGAATAGCGTGCGCGCCCCGTCCGGCGACCATCGCGGCGATTCGAAACTCGGCTGGTCATAGTTATAGTCGTCGTAGGGGCCCAGCGGCGGGATCACGTCGTCCGCCACCTGGACCAGCGTTTTGTCCGCCAATGACAGCAGCCACAACTCCGACCCGGCGTATATCAGGGCCGTCTGTTGGACGGGGTCCGTCTGTTGGACGGGGTCCGTCTGTTGGACGGGGGTCCAGAACAGGTAGCGCGCCGACTCCTCGGTGAAGGGCAGTTCTTCGCGTGTCCCGGTCGCTATATCCTCAAACACCAGCCGCGCCTCACCCTCCGGGTGGACCAGTATGCGGCCATCGGGCAGCCAGTTGATGTTTGTGTAGGGCCAGTCTCCGGCCCAACGCCCGGTGATGTTCATATAGCGGCCCGGTGTCAGGGAGCGGCGCACGGGGGTGCCGCCGTCGATGGGCATGATCCACACGTGGTCGCGCGCGCTTGAATCATACAACACTACCGCCTGCCCGTCCGGGGACCAGTCGGCCACGTAGGGATAATCGTAGGGCAGCGTGAACACGATCTCGTCCCGCTCCGCGTCGATAATATAGACTGCCGGGGCGCGTTCGGGTGCCTCCTCCAGCTCAACGTCCGGATCAACGGGCGGGTAGTGCGAGGTGAGCAGCAGCAGGTCTTCCGGCTGGGGCGACCAGCGGAAGATGCCGAAGTCCCACCACCCGCTGAAGGCTTCCAGGGTGGTCAGGTGGGCGGAGCCGTCGATTTTGGCGGCAACCAGTCCTCGCGGCGCACCGGGCGGCTCACCATACGTCCACAGCAGCCAGTTCCCGGTGGTGGACCACGCGGTGTCATACACACTGCCGCCTGTCAGTCCGCTTCCAAACCGGGTGGCGTCGGTGCCGTCCGCCCGTTCGATCACCCATCCGCCAGAATAATAGTAGATGTACGGCCACAGGTCGTCGTCATCCTGGGCCAAAGCGGACCGAGAAACACCACCGCTCACCGGCAGCACCAGCGCCACCAGCAGCAGCACACACATCCAACGTCGCATCACACACCTCCTCAAAGTGAGTTAGAGCAACAGCCGCGCAATAGTGAACCGTAATTATGATCGCGCGTTGCCGTCGCTACCACTACGCCCGGCAGACGCCCTCGGTCCGATTAGCATCTGATGAGACTGTTGCCGTCCGTCGGGGAAACGCATGGTACGGCGGTGGGTAGCCGTGACCGCAGATGCGTATAATCGAAAGTGGAGGAAACGAACATGAACATTGGCACCCAACACCATAGCACAATGACATTGATCCGCAGCCTGATTATCGCCGCCCTGCTGAGCGTGTTTGCGCTGGCGGCTCCCCTGTCTGCGCAGGATGATGACGGATTCGAGGTCGGCAACGAACTGACCATCGCCGCCTTGCGCGCCATGGAGATCACGGGCAGCGCGATCACGATTGAGCAGACGCTGCCCAACGGCGTCAATTACTCGCAATACATCGTGAGTTATGTTTCCGACGGCAACACAATCTACGGGCTGCTGACGGTCCCCTTTGGCGAGGTGCCCGAAGGCGGCTTCAAGGCCATCGTGTTTAATCACGGCTACATCCCGCCGCAGTATTACGTGACCACCGAACGTTACGTGTCTTACGTCAACACCCTGGCGAGTCATGGTTTTGTGGTGTTCAAGATCGACATGCGCGGGCACGGCAACTCGGAAGGCGAACCAACCGGTTCTTACTTCTCCCCAGCGTATACCATCGACGCGATTGCGGCACTGAAGAGCCTGCAAACCCTGGACTTCGTGGACCCGCAGGGGATCGGCATGTGGGGCCACAGCATGGCGGGCAACCTGGTGCTGCGCGCGATGCTGGTCGAGCCGGACATCAAGGCGGGCGTGATCTGGGCCGGGGCAGTATACAGCTACGACGACTTTGTGCGCTACCGCATTTCCGATCCATCCTACACCCCGCCCAGCAACCAGGAAGAATCGCCGTCACGTCGAAGGAGCCGCGAGATTATCGAAGCCTATGGCCAGCCGGACCTGGAGGTCCCCTACTGGCAGGCGGTGTCGCTGACAAACAACATCCAGTACCTGCAAAGCCCGCTGCAAATCCACCATTCCGAAAACGACGCCATCGTCAACATCGGCTATTCGATTGAGCTGGCGACAGTGCTGGAAGCCAACAACAAGACGTATGAGTTCTACCGGTACGAGGGCGGCGGACACAACATCGACTCGCCTTACTTCGACACGGCGATCCTGCGCACGATCATCTTCTTCCAGACGTACTTGTAGCGGTTGCCCTTGCCCGCTGCATAACGTTGATTGAACAAAAACGGCATTCCCGGTATTCTACGGGGGCCGTTTTCTGATTCCTGCGGAGAAGGGGTATCCGATGCCCGCGTCACGTTCGATCAAGGTCCTGACACTGGTAACGCTCATATTCGCGGTGTTGTTCGTCACCGATGCGTTCCCCTGGCTGCGGGGTGATGTCTCGTGGATTCCGCTGGATGGCCGGTGGCGCTGGCCCTACGAGCCGCCGGACGCCGGGCAAATGATCCTGCCGGTGGTAGGCGTGGGCATCTACGTGGCGGGCGCTGTGGCCCTGCTGCGCACGGAACGCACGCGCTATCTGCTGCTGTGGGCGTTTGGCGGGGCGGTGCTGGTGCCGCTGCTGGTCCTGACGATTGAGGGCAATCCGCTGTTTCTGCTGTTCACGCGGTCAGCGTCGCAATACACGGGTGGCTACCAGTACGCGGCTGCTGTCTCGCCGGACCTGGGCGAATCGCTGCAAGACTGGCCGGACTTTATGGACCAGTTCCAGACGGAGACGAAACTCGATCCGCCGGGCGGCGTGGCGCTGAGCGCACCGGGCCTGTTCACGGTGTATCACCTGACCGGGCAGACATTTGACGCGGTGCCGCCTGCTGCCGACCAGTTCGGCTCGATGGTACGCCCGCTGCAATGCCAGAACCTGGAAATGATGACGTGGAGCGATGCGGATATGGCCAGCGCATGGCTGCAAATCCTGATGCCGCTGTGGGCCGCGCTGGGGATCGCGCCGTTGTACCGGTTGGGCGTGGCGCTGTTCGACCGGGAACGGGCACGGTTGGCGGTGGCCTTGTGGCCGTTGGTGCCGGGGCTGGCCATCTTCCAGCCGCGTTTTAACGTCTTCTACCCGCTGATGACAGCGCTGATGTTATTGTGGTTGTGGCGCGGCATGGACCGTAACCGTCCGCTTTGGATTGGCCTGGCTGGAGCGATGCTGTCGGTGGGGCTGCTGTTCAACCTATCGCTGGTGCCGTTGGGGTTGCTGGCAGGTTTTTTCATCCTGGGATACCGGCTGCTATACCAAAAAGAACCCTTCATCCTCGCGGTCCGCGATCTGTGGGCGTTTGGCGCGGGGTGTCTATCGGCCTGGCTGGTGCTGTGGGCCGTGTCTTTCCAGTCGCCGTATAACCTCGTCACCTACGCGCTGGACCAGCACTACAACATGTACCGCCCATACTGGCCCTGGCTGATCATGCACCCGTATGACATGTTCCTGTTTGTGGGACTGCCGGTGGCGGTGTTGGCGGTCTGGCGTATGATCCAACTCCACCAGTTGCGATCCAAACCCGTCACGGCGAGTGATGTCCTGGTCGGAGCGTCCGCCCTGGCATTGATCATCCTGGTATTTAGCGGCACAGCGCGCGGCGAAACCGGGCGTGTCTGGCTGTTCTTTGCGCCGGTGTGGTTGCTGCTGGCCGCCGATATGCTGGCCGGGCAGCGCCGACGCGAACGGGTGTATGTGCTGGTGTTGCAGGCTGTGGTCTTGATCTGCATGGCGGCAGTGCTGCGCGCCACCGTGACCACGCTCACCGAACCCCCAACCACCGAGAGTGCATCCCATCCCCCCACCTTTCCGTATAACGCAACGTTGGTGCAAGGTGACGACGAGATCACGTTTGTGGGAATGAGCGTGGAGCCAACAGACACCCACGTCACGCTGGACCTGCATTGGCGAGCGGAATCGCGCATCAAGCGTCCGTATGTCCTGACGCTGGTTAGCGTGCGCCCCGACGGGTCGCCGGGCGCAACCCTGGAGTGGAGTCCGCAGGGTTGGGAGAACCCGTATCTACCATCCTGCTGGGAGCCGGGCCAGGAGTTTATTGACGTGGTGGACGTGTCGCTGGGCGAGGATGTCATGCCGGGCAACTGGACGTTTAGCGTGCGCGTGGTGGACTACGTGACCCGCGAACCCATGCAGGTGGTCAAGGCCGACGGAACGCAAGATAGGCAGATCGGCATTGGGCCGGTCACTGTCGCTGGGCCGCCGCCCCCACCAGAGCCAGAATCCCAGCCGGTTGCAGTGCCGTCGTCTGAGCGTAGTCTGGATTGAGGATTGTGCTCTGGGTGACTATCTGTGAATTTCGGAGAAATCACTCTTGACTGGCCTGGGGAGGTATGCTATTATTCGGGCCACATTGGGGGCGTAGTGTAGCGGTTAACATGCCGGCCTGTCAAGCCGGAGATCGCGGGTTCGAATCCCGTCGCTCCCGTCCTGGCTGCGCGTCATTGAA
>JAADYV010000311.1 GCA_010092855.1 Chloroflexota bacterium
ACCCAGTCTGCTGCCACGCAGTACGCGCTGGAAACACAGCAAGCCAGGGACACAGCGACCGACGAGGCGATTGCCAGCCAGACCGCCCAGGCCGCAGCCGCCACAGCCGCGTACTGGGACAGCCTGGAGATCAGCGGTGAACTCAACGATCCGGATGGCACGCCGTTGGCCGGGATCACAGTACGTATCTACCGCGCAGACGCCGATGGTGATTTCAACCCGGTTGGCGGCCCGGGATCTGCCCCGGTGCAAACGCCGCGACCTGAACCTCCCCAGCCGACCGTTACGCTGGCGGGGCCATCGCCCGATCTGGGTACCCCCCCGCCCGTGATCGAGGAACCAACTCCCGCACCAGTCGGTCCCACGCCGGGTGGTGACGGTGCTGAGGGCGACGGGGGCAGCGCGCCGCTGCTGGGCAATGAAATGCTGATCGGCTTTGGGACGGAAGTGTCGGGCA
This sequence comes from Chloroflexota bacterium, assembly GCA_010092855.1. GTDB lineage: Bacteria > Chloroflexota > Anaerolineae > Aggregatilineales > Aggregatilineaceae > TC-15. The sequence goes on from JAADYV010000311.1 coordinate 458, forward strand.
CGCTGGAAACACCGGGCCAGACCGATGCCTGGACCTTCTCTGTCGCGCCCAGCACCAGTATCCGCATCACGGCAGACCCGGCTCCGGGCAGCAGCGCGGATATCAGGCTGACACTGCTGGGGCCAGATGGGCAGCCTGTGGCCAGCAGCAGCAACGAGGATGACAGCCCGTCGGCCACCATCGACGAGACGTTTCTGAATCTCGGCGGGCGCTATACCATCCTGGTAAGTATGGAACCGGACACGAACGGCGAATACGTTTTGCTGCTGGAAAGCGTCGGCCTGACGCCAAACTCGACCCCAGACTCGCCATTCGACCAACCGCTGCCGACACTTGACCCTGACGCCGAGGTAGCGCCCGACGAGGGTGACGGTCCTGTTCTGTTCCCCTCGCCCACACCGGCAGACGAGTCGGCTGCGCCGGTCGAAGGTGACGACGTAATACCTTTCCCGCCGCCTGCCACACCCACCATTGACGGGGCGGCGTTCGATACCCTGAACGTGCCACCGGTGGCCGGCGGGGTACCGTTTGGCGATGTTGAATTCCCGGCGCAGGGCGACGACGATGACGACGACGCCACCCCGGTCCCCTCTGGCGGAGATGAGTTCGTGTGCGAAGTGACCACCAACGACCAGGGCCAGTTTGTGGTCAATCCACAAGAATGTGGCGATGGTTTGGAGCCAGGCACGTACAATCTGGAGATTCCCTACGATCAGCTCCCCGAAGAGCTACGCCCATTCGATGGCAGTAGTATCGTGATCGAGGTGACAGTGCCCGATACAGATGGCGGACCGATCATCATCAATATTCCTGAGCCCGATGCCCCCCCCACGCCCACACCGACCGCCACGCCTATCACGCCGACGGCCACTCCGACCATCGCAGTTACACCTTCTCCGACACAGGCTGATCCTATCGCGCTCACGCAGACCGCGCTGGCGGACATTCTGACCGGCACAGCACGAGCTAGAGAAGGTGTATCCGGGATCAATACGCTCACGCCTACACCGGGTGATGGGATGGGAACACCAGCGCCGGAAGGTACACTGGGCAAAACCGGCGGTATCCCGGACATCGGCTCGGATGGCTTGGATGGCTCAAACGGGCTGGCGATTTTGGCGATTGCGGCAGCCGGGCTGGTGGCCGTGGTCTTCGTCGCGCGCAAACTGCGCAACGGCAATGTCACCTGACCCACATCACCAGCGGCGCTAGCTGATCCATCACCTGAACTGGGGGCGTATGGTAACTGCATACGCCCTCCTTTTTTGCGGTACAATCAGGAGCGATGGCTCCGCTTTTTTCGTGGGAACAGTATCAAAAGAAACGAACATGCATTCAAACCTGACGCGCTACCGTTCTGAAGACGCTGCTGCTATACTCGACGGGCTGGCTATTGGCCAACCTGTGGCCGTGGTCGGCTTGAGCAATTTTGGAAAATCCACCTTGCTGCGCCAGATGGTCGAACCCCAGGTCGCAGGGGTGTACCAGGACCGGACCAGGCGCGGGGCAACGTTCGTATACGTTGACTGCAATCGTATGCTGGAGATGAGCCCGCAGGGCTTCTACGAAGTAATTCTGCGCGCGATCCTCGAAACGCTGGCCGAAACCGAAAGCAGCCTGGATGCACTCGGCGACGATCTGGAGCAGTTTTACCAGCGCGTCATCCAATCCGAAACAGCGTTTGCCATTCCCCTGGCTTTCAACGATGCCATCATCACCCTGCTGGATGACCAGGACGACCAGGACCTGGTCCTGATGTTGGACGAATTCGACGACGTGTTGACCGGGCTGGATGAGCGAGTTTTCCTGAATTTGCGCGCGCTCAAAGATAAATATGCTGAGCGCCTGAACTATGTGACGGCCACGCTGCACCCGCTCTCGGCGGTGGGCGGCGGGGATGACCTAGGCGAGTTTGTTGAGCTGTTCACGCCCCACAAACATCATCTCAAGCCGCTGCATGATGAGGCCGCGACCGAACTGGCAGCGGAGGTTTTTGAGCAGGCCAACGATGCGCTGGACCCCCCCGAACGCGATTTTATCCTCGAACAGGCAGGCGGGCACCCGGGTCTGATTCGCGCAGTGGCACACGTCGTCATGGAGGTCGAATCCGGCGCACCCGCGACTTATACCCAACAAGCGTTGAATATGGCGGGGGATGTGCTGCAAAACCACCGCCTGGTACGCATCGAACTGGGCAAGTTGTGGAAGCAACTGCTGGAACACGAACGGGAAATCGTGACGCTGGCCGCCACGCAGGGCATCTCCGCGTTGTCGCGCGCCCAGCGGACTGAACTGCTGACACGGGGCTTGCTAGTACACGATGAACGAGGCACCCACCTGTTTGGGCAGTTGTTCGTGCGCTATGCCCGGCGGCAGGGCTTCGTGCACCAGGATGTGCCGGACGGGGTGTGGGTGGATATTGATGCCGGGACGGTGTGGGTCAGCGGGGGGCAGGTCGAAGCGCTGACCGACCTGGAATACCGGCTGTTGCTGTTGCTGTATGGGCGTCTCGACAAAATTTGCGACAAGTACCAGATCGTCGAATCGGTCTGGGGCCAGGACTACCTGGGCGAAGTGGATGATGCGCGCATTGAAAAGCTCGTCAGCCGACTGCGCAGCAAAATCGAACCCGATCCGGCGAATCCGCAATTTATCAGCACTGTGCGCGGGCGCGGCTACCGGCTCAACAGCGCTAAACGTATGCCCCGGCAGTGAACGGGTTTCCCCAACGTTAGCATTTGGAACACGGCGTGCGAGACAGGGCGCAGAGAACGCGGTATAATGCGCCGCGTTTTGCCAGCGTATCATCGCGCGTTTGCATCCATATACAGATAGGCCAGGAATTCCATGACCACGAACTCGCTCGATCTGCCCGCCATGCTGCACACCGTCGAAGCCATCGCGCGCCAGGCCGGGGCCGTGCTGCGGGCCCATTACGAACGCCCCCGCCACGCCGACCACAAACAGGGCAACACCATCGACCTAGTGACTGCCGCAGACCGCGAGTCGGAGGAGTTGATTGTCCCCGCGCTGCAAGCGGCCTTTCCCGATCACCACGTTATTGGCGAGGAAGGCGGCGGTTATGGCCCGCCACCAGAGAGCACCCCCTACCACTGGTACGTTGATCCGCTCGACGGCACGACTAACTTCGCGCACCGGGTGCCCCACTTCGCGGTCAGTATCGCGCTGTCGTCGCCAGACCTCCAGCCGCTGTTAGGTGTGGTCTACGATCCCATGCGCGACGAGCTGTTTAAGGCGATACGCGGTCACGGCGCGTTGTTGAACGGGCGGCAGTTGCGTGTCAGCACAGTGCGCGACCTGGCCGACGCGCTCGTGGTGACCGGTTTCCCGTATGACCGCTGGACAACCACCGACAACAACATCGCCCACTTTGGGAACTTTGTGCTGCGCACGGCGGGGGTCCGGCGCACGGGGGCGGCGGCGCTAGACCTGGGGTACGTCGCTGCCGGGCGGCTGGACGTATATTGGGAGCACGGTCCCTACGCCTGGGATGTACAAGCCGGGCTGCTGTGCGTGCTGGAAGCAGGCGGCCAGGTGACGGACTATGCAGGCGCGATCACACACGACGGGTTGAGCGGCAACCACATTCTGGCCACCAACGGCCATCTTCACGCGCAGGCCGTCAGTGTGCTGACCCAGGGCGAAAAAGCCCCGCGCCCCAGCTGTTGACCCGGGTCAACACACAGAGTGTCTGGCTAAGTTGGTTTGAGTTGCCCCAGTTTTCTATTCGAATCAGGTGGTGCTCCCTGTCGCAACCAGACAATACAGTTTTCTGCTGGATCAGTGGGGTCAACCCAAACAACTTCTTGGAGGTCGACATAATGCGTCGAGATATGGCTGAATAGCCGCCGTACCCTTTTATCGCGCGAAGTCACAATGTTTTCAGCCACCAACGCCACCTCAAGCAAGTGAACATCCTTTAGCATAGCGTCACAGTCACCATCATCACGCGCACGTTCGACAATTTCCTGTCTCAGCGCTTCATTCTCAAGATTGTTATCATTATACCCATAGCGAACGATTCTCTTACGTTTTTCCATCTGGGTATACCATGTACTGGCAAATCTAGACCAGTGTTTCCGCCATTCATCATATATCGTTGGCGACATCGCCATGCCATGTCCTAACGAACGCACTTCCATCAAGAAGTCACGGCATAACCTTGGAATCGAGCGTACCGCGTCTATTTCACCGGCTGAACGCGCGATATCTGCGTCAATTACCAGGATTTTGGGATTCTTAACCGGCATTTACACGCTCATTTCGAGTGCTTCAACGGCGTCAAGAAAATCGCTTTGCGCGTTTAAGTCAACATCTCCAAAATCTTCTGGCCAGTCTCCATACCTGCCCGTTTCATCGACATCCGTACTCGTGATTTGTGTACAGCCCTCATCATCTAGCTCAAACCAGTGAAGTTTGACTAACTGGTGGTCAAGTTCCTTTTTCGCGATTAACGTTTGGATTCCCAAAAGCAGTAGAGAACTATGTGTTTCCACGACAACGCGCACACCTCGTTTCGCTGCACTGGCGATTATTCCGGCGAGAGCCACCTGCGCTTTGGGGTGCAAGTGCAGTTCGGGTTGCTCAACATAAACCAATTGACCTTTGCGAGCAACCAACAAAGCCACCAACACCGGCAAGACTTGCGACACGCCAAAACCTACATCGGCAATGTTGACTAAATCATGTGCTCCGCCCTGTGCCGCGTGTCTCAATCTTCCTACACGCAATTCTACCTGCGTATCGTCTACACGTTCTGAGGAAATCTTCCACGTTAGCCCAAGCTCTTCTAGAATAGCTCCTAACTCTGGCAGTTGCCTACTCCGATTCGCTTGCCACCGGCTGATGATGCCTGCAATATAGTGCTCAAACGTACCGTGGAAGATCGGTCCTTGAGCGGGAGTAACAAGATAGGTCCGTTCAGGACGTCTCCGCAAACCTGGAACATGAATGACTTGCCTGATATGATCAATGCCCCCAAAAGGCACAAACTTAAATGGAAAATCAAACTGTTCACTTGATAATTCAACATACAAGAAGCAGCGGCCCCTTACAACTTGCCATTGAAAAAGTAATTCTGTCTCAGCCTGAAATTGATCCTGGATCTGCCTTAGGTGGTCTGGTACTATCTTGACTATCTCTTCCTCACTCATGTCTGGTTTGATGACTACGCTCCCAGGACTAGAGACAGCCTCAATTAGCTGCATTTCGCGGCGACTCTTAGTCTGCCGAAACCTGAATGTGTTTATCAAATAGTTCCTATCGTCGACCTCGACTCCAATCCGCAAATCCTGATATTGATTCTTCTCTTGTCTACACAAAAATTGCTCGACTTTTGTAAAACTAACATTGGGTCCATCCAGCAATAATGCCCCTGGATCAAAGGGGACCTCAAGCGTCTGTTTCAATAACAAGAGAGGCTGAACAACGCTTGACTTTCCGGAACTGTTGGCACCAGCCAGGATCGTTAGTGGGCGAATTTCGATTTCAGCACGGCTTCGTATAGATTTGAACCCATCAATCACAAGTTTAGTAATGCCTGTTGTAGATTCTGGATCATTGGACATGAGAAAATCCTCTTTGGAAGTTCAATCTTCTTCCAATAATGAGTTGCTTATGAAGATCATAACACTGCTTGTGGCCGAATACTACTCATTCTAATCGGAAAATCAGCCACTATTTGGATATCGCGTTGAGAAAACTCTTACATCAGCGGCCAAAGAATAGTATCGATCATAACCGCCGCCCCAAAGCTGCCAGCAGATCGTCGCGTTCCGGGCCGGGCGGGGTGAGTTCGATGGCCTCGATGTAGTTCATGGCACGCGCCTGGTCGCTAAATTTCGCCAGCC
>JAADYV010000312.1 GCA_010092855.1 Chloroflexota bacterium
GAAGCGTAGTTCGATGTACATGTCGGTCTCGCCGCGCGTGTGCCGCATGTGGGTGATGATCGCCCGTGTCCGTGTGGTGAGGCGGCCCGCCAGGTCGAGCAGCAGCGTCTGCCCCTCTTCCGGCTCGCCCCAATATCCGCAGCGCACCGTGAAGCTGCCGTCGCGGTGGCAGATCAGGGCATCGTGCCACAGCCCGGCCACGTCGAGCAGTAACAGCGCCTGGTCGCGGGTCAGCTTGTCGTAAGTCAGAGTCGTCGTTGTCATCGTATGCTCTCCGTTGCTGGGTGGCGGGGCAAGTCGCTGCCTGCCCCGCGCGGTCCTTGTCGTTAGGCGTCGTCTGTTTCCAGGGCGTCGATCAACTCGTCGATGTTGGCCGTCTGGCTGCCGAGATACGCGTGGTCGCTGCGCGCGCTCATGATCAGCGTGGGGATGATGTAGGCGCGGGCCAGGTTGTCCAGGCCGGTGCCGTCTACTGCCTGCTTGATCAAGTCAATCGCGGTATCCAGGGTGTCGCGAGCATCTTCCAGCATTTCGATACGTTCGTCTTTGGTCGGGTACATCATTCTGTCCTTTCGTGGGGTGGGGTGTGTGCCCCTCGTGTACGTTGTGTGCATGTTACGACAGGTTACGTAACCTGGGAGGAGCGGATCAGCCGGACCGGGGTGAGCGGAATGTAACCTTTAACTGAGGGGGAAATAGGTGGTGGTTCAGGGAAAAACAGGCCGTGCAAAATGCCCAATCCTGTGGATGTAGGGGATTACACCCACCTCGCGCTCGTATCAAGGCCATCCTTACCTGGCTCGAGATACTCGCGTCGCCGATCATCGCTCAAATGCCTGTCGCCAGCGCGCCAAGTGGAGGCAGATCAGTTCCTCCACAAGCTGTCGGATTATACTGCAATCCACCTTAGCTTGTGGTCTCATTTTCGGGGGTCATGATAATGATCATGCCATTTTCAAGCTCATATGCGAGAATACAAGTGCCAAGATGTGTTAGGGGGTGCGACACGGCACTATGCGAATTCAAGACGATTTTAAACCGCGGATTTTCATCAGTAGTACCAGCAAGGATTTGATAGAACACCGCGAACACTTGCTGCCTGCGCTCACCCAGGCTGGTTACGACTACATCGCCATGGAGGAATTCGGCGCACGTGATGCGGATGCAATTGACGTTTCACTGCGCGAGGTGCGCTCATGTGATATTTTTGTGGGCATCTATGCGCGCCGTTACGGTTATATTCCCAACGATCCGCGCAACCCACAGCGCCGCTCAATCACCGAGATGGAATATCACGAGGCGGTAGACTTGGGCAAGCCACGTTTTATTTTTGTCGTGGATTCAACTTACGATGAACCAGGTTCGCTCATAGTCCGGCATTCTGACATAAGATTGCCGCCGGTGGTTGAGGACATGTCTGACAGCGAACGCGACGAAATCGCGCATCGTGCGAAGCGCATGAAGCAGTTCCTCAAGACAGTAGGTGCAACGCGCGTTTAGGCGCAGTTCACTACCCCAGAATCACTGCAAGAGGTGGTTGTGGAAGCGGTGCAGCGCCAGCGCTGGTTCATCCCCCCAATCACGGCTCAAATCCGCGAAACGGAATACGTTGACAAACCAGACGAAATCGTACGCGCCGAAAAGTTAGAAACGATTCAGCACGAGCTGCTGCGCCACCGGCGGGTGAGTATCGTGGGGGCGGGCGGCATGGGCAAAACCTTTTTGGCGGAAATGCTGGCTACCCGCTATCGCTCGTTTTATGGCGGCGGTGTGTTATTCCTCACGCTGTCGCCAGAGGACAACGACCCAGTCCAGTTGACGGCGCGTATGAAAGATCGATGGTCCGGTTATTACTGGTCCGCTCCCTATCTTGCCCACCTGACCGGTCAGGCCGAATTGACTGACGAGGAGTTTCGGCGGCGCATTGCGCAGATCGACGCCCCGCTGCTGGTCGTGTTGGATAATGTATGGGACGCAGAGGCCGCTGCCGCGCTGATGAAGCGCTTATTGCCATCGAGTGTCTATGTGTTGGTCACGTCGCGCCGCGAAGACATTCCCCAGCAAATGGCTGTCCAGCGCCAGTTTGAAATCAGCAGCTTCGATCACGATGAAAGCGCAGCTTTTCTCAAGCAGCAGCTTGGGCCTACGGCCATCAGCAGCCAGATTGAGACAATCGCAGATGTTTTCGCGGGTTTGCCGCTGGCGCTGGCGCTGTCGGTTACGGTGATCAAGCGCAATCTGCGTCACAACCGCGATTACGTGGCCGAGTTTCTGGCCGACATCCAGCGCAATCGGGATGAAGGCACACTTTTTGACGTGTTGGACGTGGCGGAACGCGAGAAAAACCTGGAGGCTGTGCTGGCCCTCAGTTACCAACAGATGGATAGCGATCTTCAGCTCCGCTTCCGGGCGCTGGGCGCGCTGCCGGTTGAGATTCCCGTCAATGCGCGCATGATCGCGGCAGTGGCCCGCGACGAGCGCGCAGCGGAAGGGGACCCCGTCGCGCTGCGTGACGCGCAGGATCGCGCTGATGCACTGGTTACTTACGGGCTGTTGGCCAAATTGGAGTCGGGCAGCATCTACCAACAGCACCGCGCCTATTGGGTGTATGCGCGCTCTCTCTTGCAACGCGAACAAGGCGAGCGCGCGCTGGATGATCTGAAATGGGCCTACGAAATGCACATCTGTGATGCGTCCTCTGTAATTTTCGACGAGGACTTGCACAAATGGCAGGCAGCTGACGATTACATTCCGCACGTTGAGCATGTGGGCGCAGTGCGTGCCCAGCGTGCTTATGAACAGTTGGCCGCCGCCGGTTATGCTGATGCTGCCGCCCTGGCCGCTCCAGAAATGCCCTCCGATACACGGTCGCAGTTGGAAAAGCTGGGCGCGGAGCAGCGCTCGATCTTCGCCCCGCTGAGCTATTTTTCCACATCGGTCCACGTATACATCCGCCACTGCAGCCAGGTGGGCAGCAAGGGCCGCAACTGGCTGGAAGCCGGTTTGATCGCCGCGCGCGCGTTGGACCTTGTCGAGCTGGAAGCGCGGCACGTGCATTACATTGCCGAGTGGTACATTGACCGCGAGCAAAACACGATGGCGCAAGCATACCTGGATGCCCTGGCCGAGATCGATCCACAGCTTGAAACCTCCCGCATGGCAAGCTCTGGGGTGCGCAATATGCTGGCGCGCTTTAAGCGCAATTTGGGCCAGTTGGATGAAGCGCAGGCCATCTATGAAGCGCTTTATGATGAGAGCAACGGTCAAGGTCTCGGCTACCTGTCAAGCCTGTTTAGCACTGCGCACCAGCGCGGTGACGTCACGGCCTGCGAGACGTATCTGGCGCGTTTGAAGCGTGATATGCTGACTCAGGCGGAGAAAGACCCGTTCACACAGCAGGTGTGGTACCTTGACTTCTTGGATATGCGCGGCGCGCTGGCTAGTATGCAGGGTCGCTGGGATGATGCGGCACGGCACATCGAAGCCGCGCTTGAGGCACGACAGCGGATGGGTTTTGAAGCCAGCAAAGACGTAATCAGCGCCGCGCAGATACTATCGAAATTGGGCCAGAACCAAGCCGCTCTGGAACGTTTGCGGCAAGCTGAAACGGAAGCGCAATCGGCAGAAAATCAGGGGCAACTGGCGGTAATCCTGACCTGGCAGGGAACAGTGTTGGCCGAGGTGGGGCGGGCTGCAGAGGCGCTGCCGGTGGTGGAACGTGCCGGGCGACTGCTGGCTGCTGCCGGTTTGGGTTTCAATGCACGCTTGCAGGTACTCAATGCGCTTGGCCTGGCGCAACTCCATCTGAGCGATTTTGATGAAGCCATTCAGCATTTCCGCGCCGCGCTGCAGATCGTGGAAGAGACGGGTGTCAGGGCTTCGCAGGGCGTTCTGCTCTCGAACCTGTCTCAGTGTTATCTGTTGAGTGGTCAGCTTCAACGCGCGCATGAGCTGCTCGAGCAAATACGATCGCTGCCCTCAACGCCGGGCAATCTCGAAATGCAGACGCTCGCCTTTCATACCCTTTCGCTTTTTCACACCACTCGCGGGAACCTGCCCCTTGCCCAGCAGATGGCAGAACAGGCCCTGGACCTGTCGCAGCAGGCCAATTCCTCCGGGAGAGGGGCCATGGTCCGCCTGCATCTGTCGGACGTGTTGTCTCGCCAGAAGCTCTGGACAGAGGCCCTGGAGCAACTACGTCTGGGTCGGGCCGATGCCGAGCAGGCCAATATCCCGGACGGCGTTCACAAGGCCCTGCTGGATGAAGCCGCGATTTGTTTTCAACTCGATGAACACGAAGAGGCGCGTGCCCTCTTGAGATCAGTGACGCCCGACGAGATCACCAATCCTTTTTTCCGTAGTATTTATTGGATGACAAAAGCTAGATTAGAGATTGTAGCCGATAACCCGGTGCTGGCACGGCAGGCGCTAGATAAGATGGTGCATTCCGCCCACACACTCGCTCCGGCGCGAAGAGCAGCGGTGTTGGCGCGAGCTGCTGGGACGCACGGCGAACTAGGCGACTACCAGGCCGGTCTTGCGTTATCTAATGATGCGCTGCGCACCATGGCCAACCACCGTATTCAATATCTTGAAACCGGCGACTCGATAGCGGATGTCAACGCTCAACGGATTGCGATTCAGGCGCGCAGCGTGGGCAAACTGCGCCGTTGGCTGGTCGGCGCAGCCAGGGGTCCCTTTTTAGTAAGTAATCTTCTCGGTTTACTTGTCGTCTTGGTCTACAATTTCATCACGGATCGCACCCTGCGACGGTTGGAGAAAAGTCTGCGCAAGGACGGAAAATCGCCCTGGGTTACAGGATCACAGGCCATTTTGGTACTCATCGTACACTGGCCTCGCATCCTACTGTTTCCGCAGCGGCAGAATCCACGGTTGGAAGTGGCAATCGCGTGGACACTCCTCGGACGGCCTGCGCGTGCGATCCGCATCTACAGCCAGGTGATTGAGCTGCCGGAATTCATTGGCGTGACGCTCGCCGGGTTTGGCAGTCTTGGGGAAGATAACGCGGGGTACCGTTACGCTTTTGTCAGCATGAAGGCCAATGCTTACTTCATGCGCGGCATGCTCCTGTTGAATAAATCAGAATGGCAAGCCGCAGTCGCTGACTTCGACGCCGCGCTGGCACACCATGAGGGCCTCTCCAATGCGCACTTCCAGCGCGGGAAGCTAGCGCATTACATCGGCGAGCATGAAAAGACATTGCAGCACTTCCTGCGCGCGCGCTCGCTGGATCGAACAACGGACCTATACTGGGTTGGTCGGGCGCACACGGCGGTGGGCGAGTTGGATGCCGCACTGGCGACCTATAGTCAGGAGCTGCGCGAAAAACCCGGGGATGCGCTCATCCACTACTGGCGTGCGTTGGTGCGTATCGAGCGCGACCCGTTTGACCCTGAGATCGAGCGTGACCTTGCGCTGAACTGGTTTGAGAATGTGAAGTGGAAGGACCGCATGTATAACACATTCTGGCTCTACGTGACGGCGGAGGTGCGAGGTGATGCGACGGGCGCGGCTCAGTTATCTGAAGCGGTCAAGGCTATCTGGCAAGAGGAACGCGACGCAGATGACTGGGGTATGGCGCAGCTATTGAATGTGATCGGTTTTGCAGTCGAGGCAGTGCCTATCCCGGATGACGCCAAACCGTCGGCTTTGAGCAATCTACGCTACTACCTTGATCTGTTGGCAAAGCTCTACCCGGTTGAGCCAGCGATCCCGATTGCGCAGGCTGATGTATGCAGGCGAATCGATCGCATTTTTGATTGAATCATGCACCTGTGTGATTGACAACGTACAAAACTGGCATTCTGCAGTATAACGATAAGCATGGGTCAAGCTCGAAATCAGTCGCAAGCATACGTCGTCACACTCTGCCTCAAAGCACAGCGCTATTCAGAGGCCATTTGAGAAGTTAAGGACCGGCGCGCAGCCGTGCTAGTCGGCGAACCATCAAATGGGACATGACGGCGTAAACGGCGGCATCGGATGTTTCC
>JAADYV010000037.1 GCA_010092855.1 Chloroflexota bacterium
ATCGGGGGGAAACCCCGCCCTGAGTAAAGTCTCACCGCCGTTTTTGGCCTCGCTGGTTGAGACGCTTTGTTATGCTGCTTGATTGTACAAAGTCGAGCTGATGGCTGCAAGGATCGACCGGTCCGTACTCTGCCAGTGAGTTTTTTTTCGGTTTTTGCTGATTCGCAGAAAACATACAATAATTGTGGTTACGGGCCGATCAGATAGCACATCAAGTATCAAGTGCTTAGTTTATGCCGCGGTTTTCCTTTCACTTGCGTGTACATAGGCCTGTCTCGCGGCCTCTGACGGCGAGACCAGGACACCGTCCTTTTGCCTGATACTAAGGAGTAGTGTAGCAGAACATTCACACAACGAATTACTTAATGCTATCCGTCATGTTGTTTGCTACGTATACAAAGTTAGCCATTACCAGGAGGGATTGAAAGATGTCCAAAAAGATTGGCGGTTTGATTGTACTCATCGCGATGGTTTTCACGCTCGCTGGCGGTTTTGCGGGCAGCGCTGATGCTGCACCCGAAGCACGTCAGGTGGAAGAGTTGACCATCATCTGGGCCGAATGGGATCCGGCCAACTACCTGCAAGAAATCGGCAACCTGTATGAAGCCGAAACCGGCATCAAGGTCAACATCATCCAGGAACCGTGGGGCAGCTTCTATGACCGCGTCGCAGCCGAATGGGCCGCGCGCGGCGATGCCTACGATATGACCGTCGGTGACAGCCAGTGGATCGGCCAGGGCGTGGAACAAGGCCACTACATGGAATTGACCGATTTCTTCATCGACAACGATATTGTAGACACCGTTACCCCGGCGACCTTGCAGTTCTATGGTGAGTATCCGGCTGGGTCGGAGCGGTACTATGCCTACCCCACCGAAGGTGACGCGGTTGGCTGGGCGTATCGGATGGATCTCTTCGAAGACCCCGACAACATGGAGGCCTTTGAGGAAACCTATGGTTACCCACTGGCGGTTCCCGAAACCTGGTACCAACTGTATGACATTGCCGAATTCTTCACCCGGCCAGACGACAACCTGTACGGCGTTGGCGTCTATACCCAGATCGACTACGATGGGCTGACGATGGGCTATGAGACCGCCATGTTCAGTTGGGGAGCCGACTGGCAAGATGCGGATAGCCAGGTCATCGGCGTCGTAAACTCGGAGCGCGCGGTGGAAGCACTGGAATTCTACCGGGACCTGTACCAGTTTGCCCCTCCCGGCACCGATAACGCCTTCTTTGCCGAAATGAACGACGTGTTCATCAACGGCCAGGCGGCAATGATCATGAACTACTTTGCGTTCTTCCCGGCGCTGGCCAACCCCGGCGTCAACCCCTACGCCGATGTGACTGGCTTCTTCGCGACCCCCGAAGGACCCTATGGTGACCGCTACACGTCACTGGGTGGCCAGGGTCTGAGCGTGATCAACTACATCAGCGATGAACGCAAGCAAGCATCGCTGGACTTCATTGAATGGTTCGCCTCCGAAGAAGTCCAGTTCGAATGGGCGCGGGTCGGTGGGTACACGTGCAACATCGAGGTGTTGGAATCGGACGAATTCCTCAACAACACCGCCTACAACCCGGCCTTCGCCGACTCGATGACCTTTGTAAAAGATTTCTGGAACATCCCGCAGTTCGGTGAGTTGCTGGAACCCGTACAGCGCCATCTCCACGCCTATGTGGTCGGTGGTGAGGGCACAGCCAGCGAAGCGCTGGACGCGGTAGTGATCGAACAGTATTCGATTCTGGTCGAAGCCGGGGTCCTGGAAGAATAGCCCCGTGCACCGCAGACCATAGCTTGTCGGGAGGTGGTGCACACGCCACCTCCCGTTGCAACTATTCTTTTGTAAGGGGGACTCATGTCTCAAGTTAGTGCTCAACCCCATGCGCACCCTCGACGGCGGCAGCCACGCATCCAAGTTGGCGATAGATTGCTCACGCATCTCTTCATTTGGCCCACGCTGATCCTCTTGATCGTGATGAATGTTTTCCCGCTCTTCTATAGCCTCTATTTGAGCTTCACAGAATATTCCGGGATCGGTGACACCCCCCCCGATTGGGTGGGTATCGAAAACTATGAGGAAATCCTGTCGAACACCGGCCACCCGGACAAGCGCGACGGCAACCGCTATTGGCACAACTTTGCTGTGACGGGCCGCTATGCCGTGATGTCGGTGGGACTGCAATTGGTCGTGGGCTTTAGCTTGGCCATGTTACTCAAGGAGAAGTTCAGGGGAAATGGACTGGTCACTACGCTGATCCTGATCCCGATGATGCTGGCCCCGGCAGTCGTGGGGATTTTCTGGAAACTCATTTTTGATCCCTCGAAGGGGATATTTTCGTACATGATGTACACCAGCAACCCGCGCGACCATGCGTGGTTGGCCGACCCGGAGCTGGCGCTCTGGGCCATTGTGATTGTGGACGTGTGGATGTGGAGCCCGTTTGTCATGCTGCTTTGCCTGGCCGGGCTGCGCGCCATCCCCGATTATCTATATGAAGCGGCAGCCATTGATCGTGCCAGCGCCTGGTTCCAGTTCCGGCGGATTACCTTGCCACGGGTCGCGCCGCTGTTGTTGATCGCGCTGCTGTTTCGAACTATCGAGGCGTTCAAAACATTCGACCTGGTCGCCGAACTTACCTTTGGCAATCCCGGCGGCGACACTACCGAAGTCATCGCGCTGCGGCTCTACCGCGAGGCATTCCCCCCGCAGTTCAACACCGGCGAGTCGAGCGCAGCCGCGTATATCATCTTGATCCTCGTCATCGCCCTCAGCAACCTGTATATCCGGGCGCTGGGCAGGCTCCGGGAGGACTAAACCCATGTCTGATTTCTTCAACGACACCATCGTCGACACGTTCCGTGACCTCGGCATTCCCCCCTTCTGGGTCTTTTTCTTCCTGGCATTCTGGACCCTGGCGGGCATCACCACCACACCGGTCACCTTCCGCAGCAAGCGCTATAATGCCTACCTGGGCAGCGTCTTGGGCGCGCCGTCGGGTTTCGCGGTTGGTTTGCTGTTTCTCTTCTGCTTCGGCTACTGGTCCGATGTCAGCGACTTCCTCTGGACGAATATTGGCAAACCCATCACCCCTGACCTGCTGCGCCATATGCCATTTTTAGGCTTGTTGCTGGGGCTGGGGCTGTCTGGCGCAATCGCATACACAGCCCTGATCGGCGCATGGATGTCGATCCCCGCCAGAAAACCCGCAAGTACCGGCCCCTCGGCCAACCGCCCGAACCTGCCTACCGACTACTCAGTCCGGGTGGATAAAGTCACCGTTCGGTGGCAGGTCACGCGCGTCTTCCGGGCCACAGCCTCGTTTGCCGTCGCGTTCCTGGTGTTGATTCCCGTCATCTGGATGGGCATGACGGCCTTCAAGTCACAAGCCGATGCGGTGGCGTCTCCGCCTAAGCTGACGTTTACCCCCAACCTGGAAGGCTTTGTCAGCCAGTTCTGGGACCACCGCGATGTGAAGGGCGAAGAATTGGAGGAACTGCGGGCCAACGAAGACGACCTGAGTTGGCAAGACAAGATTATGCTCGACAAGGAGATGACCACGACCCGAACGAGCGACTTCGCGCTGCACCTGCGCAATTCCCTGATCATCGCCAGCACTTCAACGCTGCTTTCGGTGGGGTTTGGGCTGCTCGCAGCCTACGCTTTCAGCCGCTTTAACGTTCCCGGCGAGGACGATCTGCTGTTTTTCATCCTCAGTACCCGTATGCTTCCCCCGGTAGTCGTGACGATCCCGATCTTCTTGATGTACCGCCGGATCGGGTTGTACGACACGCATATCGGGATGATCATTCTCTACACGGCGTTTAATCTTTCGCTGTCGGTGTGGCTGCTCAAAGGCTTCATTGATGAGATTCCGCGCGAATACGAGGAAGCCGCGCTGGTGGACGGCTACACGCGGCTGCAAGCGTTCTTGCGCATTGTCGTGCCGCAGGCGATGACGGGGATTGCCACCACCGTTGTGTTCTGCTTTATCTTTGCCTGGAACGAATACGCCTTCGCCATCATGCTGACCAGCGGGGACGCGCGAACCGCGCCACCGAGTTTGCCATCCAAGATCGGTGTAGGCACGACGGAGTGGGCGGCGATTGCATTTGGCTCGCTGGTCTTCCTGATCCCGGTGGTCATCGTGACGTTTGCCTTGCGGCAGCATTTGCTGCGCGGGGTTACCTTTGGGGCTATCCGGCGCGGATGATACGCCGTTATATAGTTGAGCTTAATTAGCTGCTTTTTTGGACTAAACTACATGGCAACGATCGAACTCATCAATGTTGAGAAAAAATTCGGTGAACTGCATGCAGTACAACCCGTGAATCTGACCATCCCCGATGGCGAATTTGTCGTGTTGGTCGGCCCTTCGGGGTGCGGCAAGACCACCACGCTGCGCATGATCTCCGGGTTGGAAACAGTCACCGACGGCACGATCCTGCTCGACGGGCGAGACGTGACCTGGGCGCACCCCAGCGAACGAGATATCGCGTTCGTGTTCCAGTTTTTTGCCCTCTACTCCCACATGCGGGTCTATCAAAACATCGCGTTTCCCTTGCAGGCGCAGGGCGAATCGCGCACCACCATCCGGCAGCGGGTGGCCGAAGTATCGGACTTGCTGCAAATCTCACACCTGCTTGGCAAGCGCCCCGGCAGTCTCAGCGGCGGCGACCAGCAGCGCGTGGCGCTCGCACGGGCGTTGGTGCGGCGACCTGCCGCCTTCCTGATGGACGAGCCGTTGGGCGCGCTCGACGCCGAGTTCCGCGAAACCATGCGCGCCGAAATCAAGCGGCTGCACATTGACCAGAGCGCCACCACCGTCTACGTCACACACGACCAGATCGAGGCGATGGCGATGGGCGACCGCATCGTGGTCATGTTGGACGCCCTGGTCCAACAGGTGGGCACCCCTTTCGAAATCTATCACGATCCGGCCAACCTGTTTGTGGCGCACTTCATCGGTAGCCCTGGCATGAATCTGATCACGGGCCGTTTTGCCAACGGCACCATACACCTGCCCGGTGACAACCGCTACACCGTACCGGAAAGCTGGGTCCCAGCCCTGCAAGCGGCGTTGGGCAGCGAAGGCGATGTTGTGCTCGGTTTTCGTCCCGAAGCGACGCGCGTTACCGACACCGGGCAACTGAATTCCACCGTCTATGCCGCTGACCTGCACGGCGGTTTCATCATGCTGCACCTGAACTTGAACGAAACCGACATCGTGCACGCGCGCGGCAGCCGGGAAATCCAGTATCCGATTGGCACCCCTGTGCGCTTTGATCTCGACCCGGAAATGGTGCGCTTCTTTGACCCGGCATCCGAGCTGGCCATTCGAAAGGCGGTGGACTGATGAGTAACGTAGACCTGCAACACATCACCAAACAGTTCAAGGACGTTACCGCGCTGCAGGATGTCTCGTTCTCGGTCCAGGATGGCGAGTTCTTTGTGCTGCTTGGACCGACCGGCGCGGGCAAAACAACGACCCTGCGCGTCATTGCGGGTTTGACCAAGCAGGAACACGGCAACGTCCTTTTCGATGGTGAGAACATGAACGAGCTCCCGCCTGCCGACCGTGATGTTGCCTTCGTGTTCCAGCAGTATTCGCTCTACCCCAACCAGACCGTGTATAACAACCTGGCGTTTCCGCTGCGCGCCCCACTCCGCCGTTTGTCGAAGGACATCATCGACCAGCGTGTGCGCGAAGTGGCCGAAAAGCTGCGCATCACGCGCTTGCTGGAACGCAAGACCGCGCACCTCTCCGGCGGCGAGATGCAGCGCGTGTCGATTGGCCGGGCGTTGGTGCGGCGCCCCCGCATTTTCCTGATGGACGAGCCGCTCTCCAACCTGGACGCCAAACTGCGCGAAGCGCTCCGCGTCGAACTGCAGCACCTGCAAAAGACCGAAGGCAGCACGACCCTGTTTGTGACTCACGACCAGATCGAGGCGCTGACGATGGCCGACCGCATCGCGGTCCTGAATGAAGGGCGTGTTGTCCAGATCGGGACACCAACCGACATCTACGACCACCCGGCAACCACCTTTGTGGCGCAAATCGTCGGCACGCCGCGCATCAACCTGGTACCTGCGGTCTGCGAGAACGGCACACTCTACATCACCGACAGCGATATCCACCTGCCCGTTCCCCAGGATTGCCCGCTGCCGGAAACGTTCTTGTTGGGTGTGCGACCAGAGGATGTCCAACCTACCCCAACCGGCAAGCTGGTGGGTGAAGTCATCTTGACCGAACCGCTAGGCGTCGAAACCGTCATCCACATCAAGTCCGGTGAACGGACGCTGCTCAGCACTGTGTCCGGAATCATGGAAGCGCGAATTGGCGATCAGCTCAAATTCGACATCGCCAGCCAGCGCCTGCATTTCTTTGATATGAAGGGGAAGCGCATCGGCTAGAGCGTACTCATGTCTGGGAATCACGATAAATACCTTATGGAGAGGAAAATGAAGTTTGGCGTAAACACTTGGGTTTGGGTCTCGCCCCTGACGACGGACGAGATCGAACGGTTGGCTCCGCTGGTGGCGGAGATCGGTTTCGACTGGTTTGAGGTGCCCATCGAAGGCACCGAGGACATCGACTATGCGCGCGCTGCAGCCATCCTGCGCGACCACGGCCTGGCGACCAGCGTCTGCGCGGCGATGGGGCCAGATCGCGATCTGATCCATCCCGAATCGGACATTCGTGACAACGGCGTCGCGTACCTCAAGCACTGCATCAACGCGGTGGCAACCCTCGGTGGCACCAACCTGGTTGGCCCGCTCTATTCGTCGGTAGGCCGGGTATGGCAAATGACGGCTGAGGACCGCGCCAAAGACACGGACCTACTGGTCAAACAACTGCGCGGCCTGGCCGAATACGCCGCCGAACACGGGGTGGTGTTGTGTGTCGAGCCGCTCAACCGCTTCGAAACCAGCTTCATCAACCTGGCATCGCAAGCCATCGAAGTCGTCGACCGGGTCGATCATCCTGCGTGCAAAATCATGTTGGATACCTTCCACATGAATATCGAGGAACAGTCGCTCGGTGATGCGATCCGCGCCACCGGGCCGCGCCTGGCCCATCTCCATTCGTGCGAAAACGACCGGGGCGCGCCTGGCTCCGGGCATGTTCCCTGGGACGACGTGGCGGCAGCGCTGCGCGCGATCAACTACGATGGTCCAGTAGTGATCGAGTCCTTTACGGATAAGGTCAAGAGCATCGCACGCGCGGCAGCCATCTGGCGACCGCTTGCTGCCAGCCAGGACGCGCTGGCCCAGGACGGGCTGCGGTTCCTGAAGAACCTGCTTACTTAGTGTTTGGTGTACCTGAGGAGACAATATAATGTCCGAGAAAAAGATTAACGTTGCGATCATTGGATTGGGTTTCGGAGCGGAATTCATCCCGATTTACCAGAACCACCCGCACACGAATATGTACGCGATCTGCCAACGCACCGAAAGCCAGCTCCACGAGATCGGGGATGCGTTCGGCATTGATGTGCGGCACACCGACTACTACAAACTGCTCGAAGACCCCAAAGTCGACGCTGTCCATATCAACACCCCGATTCATGAACACGCCCGCATGAGCATCGCAGGCCTGAAAGCCGGGAAACATGTCGCTTGCACCGTCCCTGCCGCCACGACCATCGAAGAATTGGAACAGATCGTCCAGGCGCAGCAAGAGTCCGGCAAGAAGTACATGATGATGGAAACCGTGATCTACTCCCGTGAATTCCTGTACGTCAAAGAACTGTACGAAACGGGTAAGCTGGGCCGGATTCAGTATCTGCGCGCCACCCACCAGCAGGAAATGCTCGGTTGGCCCGGCTATTGGGAAGGGCTGCCACCCATGCACTATGCAACGCACGTCGTCAGCCCGTGCCTGGCCCTGCCGCGCAAGGATGCCGAATATGTGTCGTGCTTCGGCTCAGGCCGCATCCAGGAGCACCTGATCCCGAAATATAATTCGCCGTTCGCCATCGAATCCGCCCATATCAAAATGCGCGACTCCGACCTAGTGGCCGAGGTGATGCGCCACCTGTTCAACACTGCGCGCCAGTACCGTGAGAGTTTTGATGTGTATGGCAGCAAGATGGCGTTTGAATGGCCGTTGATTGAGCACGAACCGCCGGTGGTCCACATCGGCGAAGCACCGCACCGCGTGAACGTGCTTGACTACGCGCACCTGCTGCCAGAGCCGATTCAGCGTTTCACCACGAAAGGCGTCTACGGCGAGGAAGAGCAGCATCTATCCTTCATCCAGGGCGCGGGACATGGTGGGTCGCACCCGCATATGACGCATGAATTCGTTATGAGCATCATCGAGGACCGTGATCCATTCCCGAACGCGCGCCAGTCGGCCAACTGGACCGCCGTCGGCATCCTGGCCCACGAGTCGGCGTTGAAGGGCGGCGAGATCATTCAACTGCCCCAATTCACACTGTCGTCATAATGCAGCCCGCCTGAACCTACGGTCTGTGGAGAATCGCTATAGAAGGACGATCATGAGAAGAAGAATCATTCCGGGACTGTTCGGGGTTGGGATTGTGATCCATGAACTCCTGTTTCTGGGGGCACTGCTGCGGCTGTATTACGTCGATCATGTGTCCGGCGACCAACAGGCAGAATACCTGGCACAAGCACTTCCCTTCATCACCATCTTTGTCATCGTGCTGCTCACGTATATTGGCCTGGTCGCGCTGGTAGCCATTGTGCAGGAAAGCCGCCGAAAACGAAGCGTTCGTATGTTGATCTGGTTTGGGCTGTTCATCCATGAATGCATGGTTATTGGCGCGGTGGCCCGGCTGTATCTCGTCGATACCCCACAATTGGCCGTCGACCAGCAGGAACGAGTGCTGCTCGAAGCGATCTCTTTCCTCGCTGTATTCATCGCAATGCTGCTCACGTATATCTGCCTGATCGTGATGGTAGCCGTCGTGATGAATGGCCGCGTGCCGCGCCGCACCTATTTCCCGGTGGAATGGTTGATCATCGGCGGCGTCGCGTTGGGCGTGGTGGGGTTGTTCCAACCCTGGGCACAAGGTGGTTTCGAGTATGGCTTCTGGCTGCTGTTGGTTTCGCTGTTGTCCTTCATCGTGTGGAGCCATATCACACCCCAGTCGCCCACCGACAGCGCGACGCTGCTGCCGCTGAGCGCGCGCGCACACGCGGGCGGGGTCATAGCGGGCGCGCTGGTGGCCATTCTGTTTGCCGCCACCGTCAGCACCACCATGATCGAGAATTCCGAAATGAAGCCGCCATATGGTGTCAGCCCCAAGCTCTGGGAATTGATGTTTTCCGATGAGCAGAAAGAAGTGCTCAACGAAGACGCCGACGACCAATGGAACGGGATGAGGCCAGTCTTCTTACTGGCCAGTTTGCTGCCGGGTGCATTCGTCTACTTCATTGGCCGCGAGATCGCAGCCTATTGGTGGGACAGCAAAAACGGAGGTGTTCCTTTGCCACCTGGCGATACCGAACCGGTGCCGGGCATGGCAGGTGATCCGGCCCCCGGCTAGGTCGGGATGGCGTTTACAGCCGACACGAGCAGTCCATCGGGTCCCGCCGCCAAAACAACCGGGACTCGAGTGGGGAACCGGCGAAGAAGGTTGCGAACGTGGGGGAAAACCTGAGTGGTTCGGGTCGGTGGTACCTCACGCTTTCGAACAACACATCGTTGCGCTTACAAGTGTTTTATGCAGCAGAAAGGAAAAGGATTATGGCACGACCAGTAACCATTTTTACCGGACAGTGGGCCGACCTGACGCTTGACGTGATGGCCGGGAAAGCCGCCAGCTTTGGCTATGACGGGCTGGAACTTGCGTGCTGGGGTGATCATTTCGAGGTCGACAAGGCACTGGAGGACGATGCCTATGTCAAAGGCCGGTGGGACATTCTCAACAAGCACGGGCTGAGGTGCTTCTCGATCAGCACGCACCTGGTGGGCCAGTGCGTGGCCGACGCTTATATCGACGCGCGGCACCGGGCCATTCTGCCCGACCGGTTGTGGGGCGACGGCAGCCCTGAAGGCGTGCGCGAGCGCTGCGCTGAAGAACTGAAAAACACCGCGCGCGCCGCCAAAGCCTTCGGTGTAGACGTGGTAAACGGCTTCACCGGCAGCCCGGTCTGGCATATGCTCTATTTCTTCCCGCCGACGACGGATGACATGATCGACGAGGGTTACAAGGAATTCGCCGCGCGCTGGAAGCCGATTCTGGACGTGTTCCAGGCCGAGGGCGTGCGTTTTGGGCTGGAGTGCCATCCTGCTGAGATCGCCTATGACATAATCACTGCTAAGCGCGCGCTCGAAGCGTTGGACCATCACCCGGCCTTCGGTTTCAACTACGACCCCAGCCACTTCGTGCACCAGCTCTTTGATCCGGTTGAGTTCATCAACGCCTTCCCGGATCGTATCTTCCACGTCCATGTCAAGGACTCCAAAGTGCATCTGTCGGGGCGCAACAGCATCCTGGGTTCGCACCTCCAGTTTGG
This sequence comes from Chloroflexota bacterium, assembly GCA_010092855.1. Classification (GTDB taxonomy): domain Bacteria; phylum Chloroflexota; class Anaerolineae; order Aggregatilineales; family Aggregatilineaceae; genus TC-15. The sequence continues at coordinate 10,497 of JAADYV010000037.1, forward strand.
CCACCACGAACGCGGCTGGAACTTCGTCTCGCCCGGTCATGGTGATGTCGACCTGGAAAACATCGTCCGCGCCCTGAACCGTATCGGCTATGACGGCCCGCTCTCCGTCGAGTGGGAAGACAGCGGCATGGATCGCGAACATGGGGCGAAAGAAGCCTGCGAGATCGTCAAGAAAACAGACTTCACGCCGTCCGACGTGGCGTTCGATGCAGCCTTTGCAGACGACTAGGAGAAAGCAAACATGTCTGAGGAAGTAGGATTCACCAGCATGGCCAGCACCGGTGCGGCAGGCGCCGCGCCGGAACTGGGGATCGGTATGCTGGGCTATGCCTTTATGGGCAAAGCACATACCAACGCCTTCAAGAAACTGCCGTACATCATGTATCCGCCGGTCGCTATTCCGCGCCTGGTTGCAGTAAGTGGACGTAATGAAGCAGCGGTCACCGAAGCCGCCAAACGCTACGGGTATGAAAATGCCTACACCGATTGGCGCAAGATGCTGGAAAACGACCAGATCCATGTGTTCGACAACGGCGGCCCGAACGATGCCCATGCCGAACCGTGCATCGCGGCGGCAGCGGCAGGCAAACACGTGTTTTGTGAGAAGCCGCTGGCCCGCACCGCCGAAGAAGCCAAAGGGATGCTGGACGCCGTCGAGAAGGCCGGCGTGAAGCATATGGTCGCCTTCAATTACCGCTTTGTCCCGGCAGTGATGCAGGCCCGCAAACTAATCGAAAGTGGCAAGCTCGGACGCATCTATCACTGGCGGGCAGTTTATCTCCAGGAATGGGGTATGGACCCCAAGATGCCGACTACGTGGCGCTTCCAAAAAGCCGTCGCCGGCAGCGGAGCGTTGGGTGACCTGGGCGCGCACATCATCGACCTGGCGCGCTTCCTGGTCGGCGAGCCCAAGCGCGTCACGGGCATGACACAAAACTGGCTGAATGAGCGTCCGTCGGGCGACGATCCGAACAAAATGGTGCCATCCGACGTGGACGACGCTTTTGTTGCCCTGTTCGAATTCGAGAACAACGCCATCGGCACACTGGAAGCCTCTCGCTTCTGCCAGGGCCACAAGAACTATGAAGTCTTCGAGATCAACGGGGAACTGGGTTCGATCCGGTTTAACCTGGAACGCCTGAATGAGCTGGATGTCTTCTACCGCGATGATGATCCGAAAGAAACCAAAGGCTTCCACAACACATTGATCAGCGAAGGCTACCACCCCTATTGGGAAAACTGGTGGCCACACGGTCACATGATTGGCTGGGAACACTCGTTTGTGCACGAGTTCCACCACTACTTCGACGCGATAGTCAACGACAAGGATGTGGCCCCCTATGGAGCCACCTTCGAGGATGGTTACCGCAACGCCGTGATCTGCGACGCGGTTCTCGAAGCCGCCAGCAGCGGGCGCACGCAGGACATCAAATATTAAGCGCCATATCGTTCTGGTGCGATGATATAATCGTCACAAGGGGGGGCTGAACCAGCTCCCCCTGCTCTTACCCTATCACTTGCCCCCGGCGACGAACAGCCCATCGGCTCGCTGTCCCCACCGTCGCCACTGTTCGCTTCAGCAGACAGGAGAGAAAACGCGATGTCCGAAACCTTCCTTGCCGCCGCCGCCCAGGTTGCCCCCGCCTATCTCGATCTCGACCAGTCGCTGGCCATCGCCGAAACGTGGATACAACAAGCCGGAGCACGCGGCGTGAAGCTGTTGGTGTTCCCCGAAACATGGCTGCCGGGGTACCCGTTCTGGCTCGATGACAGCCCCAACATGGGCTTGTGGGACTATGCGCCAACCAAAGCGGTGTTTCGGCGCTTGTTCGAAAACAGCGTTGAAGTGCCCTCCCCCGCCATCGCTCGCCTCAGCACAGCCGCGCGCACGGCGGGCGTCAATGTCGTGATGGGCATCAACGAACGGGAGGGTGGTACCCTCTACAACACCATCGTATATATCTCCGACCAGGGCACCGTCCTCGGCAAACATCGCAAGCTTATTCCGACGTACACCGAACGCCTGGTGTGGGGGCGCGGCGATGGCAGCACCCTGACGGTCGTGGATACTGCGGTTGGGCGCGTCGGCGGGTTGGTCTGCTGGGAACACTGGATGCCATTGGCCCGCCAAGCCATGCACGACCAGCGCGAACTGGTCCATGTCGCCCAATGGCCAACCGTCAAGGAAATGCTGCTGATCGCGTCGCGCGCGTATGCATTTGAGGGCCGTTGTTACGTCATCGCCTGCGGGACCGTCCTGGGCCGCGAGCACCTGCCGGACGACCTTGAACTGCTCAACGCTCTGGAAGGCGACGGCCCCTGGATGAAAGGCGGCTCCGCGATCATTGGACCGGACGGAATGCTGCTGGCCGGTCCGTCTGGCGCGCAGGAAGAACTGCTGGTCGCCGAGATCGATCCGGGCCGCGTGGCCGAAGAGTTGATGGCACTGGATGTCTGCGGCCATTATGCCCGGCCCGATGTCTTCTCGCTCACCGTGAATACCGCCGCACCTCGCTAAACATCCTTGGTGCGAATGAATACAGAAACGGGAAAAAGCGGGATTAACTCTGCGTCTTGTGCTCTCACACGATAGCGCAGTACCTGATCAACTACCCAGGGGTGAAGCGCCTGGGCTTGTGAGAGCAAGCCCTCGTTAGAGCAGGCTCTTGTTGACCAGTCCGCGCCAGGGGCTGTATTACCGCTGAATAGATAGGTGCTCCGGGGTGGCACTCTCAGCCCTGAACACTAGGGGCACGGTTTTAACCGTCCTGAGGAGCAGGGATCGTGCAGGTGTTGGGACGGGGGCAACATGCGCGGATGTGGGGAATCAGAAGGTGCCCCCTCGCCACCTTCTGATCACTGCGTGTGGACGTGCCGCCGGATTACCTACCCTCAGCGGGGTCGCTGGCAGCGCACTCATTCCGCGAATGGCTGGCCGAACGCACGTTACTCAGCACCAAGCGATTTGAGATATTCGTAGCTCTTTAGCATGTTCTCATCACCGCCGACTTCCAGCGTGGTATACTCGACCGCGCCGTCTTTCAGTACGTCGAACACGCCCGCGATGTCGATAACGCCTTCGCCCAACGCGATTGGCCCAAAACCGCAGCCATACATCGTGCCGCGTTTTTCTTCCCAATCCGCCGGTAAATCCTTCCAATGAATGTGCCAGATCTTGTCTTTGAATGCTTTTGCCATTTCCACCGGGTCTGCCCCACCGAGCCACGAATTACCCGTATCCATGTTGACGCCCAGGTTAGGCGGGTTGCCCAGTCTGTCGAATATCGCCTGAAGACCTTCGATGGAGTCGGTCAGTACGCCATGTGGCTCCAGCAGAATGCGCACGCCGTAATGCGCCGCAAGCCGGACCGGTTCCACGAGTTTCTCTGCGGTAACAAACACCTTTTCTTCCCAGCTTAGATTATGACCCCATTCCGATTTGGGATCGCCTTCCGTAGTGATTACGTCTTTGACCCCCATGCCTGCCGCCAACCGAACTGCTTTCATGATTTCGTCGGTGGCATAACGAGCAGGAGAACTGGGATCAAGCAAATTCGCATGGGCGCATACACTCGTGCACGTGAGACCGTGTTTCTCGAACTGATCAAGTACGTCTCGCGGGTTATCGTCCAAGCTGGCGGTAGCGGTGAAACCAAACTCGCGGCCCAGTATCCCGCCTTGATGATTGTCGGTCACATCCGCGTATTTGAATCCCATACCGGCGACACGCATCAGTTGATGATCGAGCAGCGAAAACGGATCAACCAGGGCAAAACACCCAACCTTCATTTTGAGCCTCCTAATACTTAAAAATGGTTTTTGTCACGTTTTGTGAAGAATGTTGTTTCGTGTTGAATTTATTGACCTGCACCTGCGTATTGTACCAGAGTCAAAGTTAGGCTCAAAGGGCTGCGAGGGTCGGCACTTGTAGCGAACACCTATGCATCAAGCACCGCTGCTGATGCGCTCTGAACACCGTTTCCGGCGACAATTGGGGCACGTCAAGCACAGAACTGCTGGTTGTCGAGATCGATCCGGGCCAACTGGTCGATGAGTTGATGGCGCTGGATGTCTGCGGCCATTATGCCCGGCCTGATGCCTTCTCGCTCACCGTGAATACAACGCCAGAGCGCCAAACACGCTGAGTGTCCCATCGTGAGGTAACCGGGCTGTTATCGAATGGTTGGCGGTATGGCAGGTCTGGCCAAGCCTGCTGGAGCAATCTCACCATGACCAGCCCTCCCATACTGACGCCCGTACGCTACAAGTCACCCAGTTTGCCCTGTTGCTCCAGTTCATCAGCAACATATCCCAGGTCCAGCGCTTCCAATGCTGATCGGGTCGGATATCCGGTAGTTGTGTCCCAGCCCTGCAGCCGGTAGAAGCGCGTCTTGAACTCATCAAATCCGTCGCGGTCCAGCGTCCGCTGGGAATAGCCGTAAAAGCCCCACCGGCCATGCTCTATCCCCGGCATATGCACGTCCGGGATTCCGGCATCAACAGAGACGCGCGGCAGTTGGTCGTAGATGTTGTCAACAAAATGCACCATATCCCGGTGACGCCCTTGCAGCGTCCAGATCGCATGGTCCAGGTTCCATATCTTGCGACCGAGATAGACGCCGTCCTCAAAGGAGATGTCTTGCCCCGTTACTGCCTTAACGTAGGCCGGTTCAGCGATGCCTGTTGCGCCCAGTTGATCCGGGCTGTTTGCATTCAGAAAGTCGGGCCAGCGGTTGTTGCAGAACAGCATCGATTGCTTCCAGAAACGGGTATAGTACCGCTGCCAGGAGACCAGCTTGGCCATATGCTCAGAATAGATGTTACTCTCACTGAAATTGAGCATCTCCATGTCGCCATCAAACGGCACCATGCGGTCAGTTATAACCTTCACAATTCCTTCAGCAGTGGCTTCCCTTTCCTCCGGGGCGACAACGTAGACCAGCGTTTTCAGCCAGTCGAATCCGTGTTCGTTGATGTCCCGGTCACCCAGCAGCGTGCCGTAGCCCCAATACCCCTGGGCTCTGGGTTCTTTGTGCACCGGCAGTCCCCAATAGGGGAACAACAAGATGCCGCTGTCCAGATCTTCTTCCAGCCTACCCCATCGTTCAGCGGCCCGGACAAATCCGTTCGAGATGTCGGCTCCGAACTGGCTTTCATTGCCGCTGCCATCGTCCCCATATGCGATCATCTTGACCAGTTGCTCGACGAACTCCCAGCTTCCATACGTGTTGAAATCGAGCGGGCACGGCGGGATGCCACCGGTTCCCAACAAACCATCCTGATGTAGAAAGCGGATGTACTGCAAGCCCCAGATCAATTCGGGTGCATTAAGGCCGTAGTGATTGATCAGGTCGCTGGTTGCGCGCTGAATGTCCAGGGAAGCGGCGTCCGGGTAAAAGGCGGTCGTAAAACACGTCGCCTCGTTCCCCTTGCCGTCTGCGAAACGGGCCCGGCACCCGGAATGGCAGCCCAGGCAGGACTGGGGCCGCTGTCCGATTGGGGGACGTCCCTGGGCCCAGAGCGCGATTGGAACCGGCGGGTCCTGAAATTGATATGAGGTTGAGAGCACCCGCAAATCAGCCAGGTCAAAGGCATAGTTCGCCTTGTGCCACAGCCGGGTTTCCAGCAGCATCCGGGGATCGTTGATTTCGATGTGCCCGGTTCCGATCACGCTGACCGCCTTCAGGTTTTTTGCGCCGAAGACCGCCCCAAACCCGCCCTGCCCGGCGGCGTTGCCGGCATCGTGCATCAGGCAGGCGACCCGGCTCAAATTCTCGCCGGCTGGGCCGATGGCGACGACTGCCGGGCGCTGGGTAGTGTGCCCGTTGCGTGGACCGCGTGGCGAAAACCAGTCGCCATAACTTCCGTTCCCAACCACGTCGCGCCAGATGCTTTGCTGGCATTCCCACGTATTTGTGCCCCACAGCGACAGCGATGCACAGTCTCGAATCTGCACGTCCTCATCCCGGATGTCGATCCAGACCGGTTCGTCGGCCCGGCCCTCGATCACGATCCCGTCCCAGCCCGCATACTTAAGCATGGCCGAGAACCGGCCACCAAAGTTGCTGCGCGTAAACCACCCGATGGGGTAGGACTGCACACCTATCCCCTGGACCTCGGTCCTGCCACCGGCAGCGGCCACCAATGTGCCGCATAAGGGCGAGGTCATGATCGTCACGACATTGGCCGGGTCGAAGCCATCGATAGTCTTGTCCGGCACAAGATCAAAGAAGATGGCCGACCCGATGCCATGCCCACCGCCCCATTGTTCGTAGTCGCTGGTCGGGATGATGCTGGTTGTACGTTCGGTCAAGTTTAGTCGAAGTATTTTTCCTGCGTAACCGTTCACTTTGTCTACCTCCCGAATAGGCCGTACTGACATTTGCACTCATGAGATCGTCGTTCTCCGGCGAAAATGTCAACCCTACCCAGCCTGTCTAACTGGTTGGATACCCGAGTATTCCCCAAACCTCATCGCGCAAGTTCACGCGATACCCGCTGTCTCCATCCTGTTCGGGGATCTCATCCGTGAACAGGATCGCACCAACGGGACATACAGCGACACAGGCTTGTTGGCCACCCGGCCCGCCGCCCGCCGCAACCCAGTGAAAGGGAGCGTTCGTGCACAGATCACATTTCCGGCTCTTGGCCTGGCCGTCATACTCGTCATCAGGGGCTAGAACCGCTCTGCTAGGTGTAAACGGGCAGGCCTGAAAACACAGGCCGCAACCAATACATGCCTCTTTGTCGACAATGCGCACGTTGCCACTGTCGGGGTCTGCGGCCAGCGCACCGGTCGGACATATCGTGACGCAGGCGGGGTCCACACATTGACGGCATTGCTCAATCGTCAAATCGTCAGGAAACGAGGCAAAGGAATCCTGCATGATCTGGATTCTAGAGAGCGACAGGCTTTCTACTCCTTCGTGGATCAAGGAACAAGCGAGCATACAGCTCATGCATCCCTGGCATTTCGCAATATCCACCAGAAGATACCCATCGGCAGGCGGAATCCCGTCTGCCTGAAGGAGGAACTGCCCGGGCAAAGTGCATCCCTGGCTTGCACCTTCAGCACGCGCTGGCTGATCTCCAAGCCCGGCGACAAGCAAAATGGTTCCAGTGACTTTGATGAAATCTCGACGAGTGAGTGAAACGTTTTTGTCGTGCTGGCTGTTCATTATGCTTCCTTTCGTTTTGTCACCTGCATCCCATGCCGCCAAGCAGTTTTGTTTCTAACCATAGTACAGAAAAACGGCGCGGAGCGTGACGCTTAGCTCCCAGCATAGACCAATCTCTACGGATGCGCTACCGACACCGTTTACAACAACCGAGGCTTTTTCGTTGACGAGCACTAACAGTAACGGTAATATAAAGATGTATTCCTCGTTGGGAAACCAGATTGCCCGTGTCTCCCTGCATCTGCCCCCATGTCTCTCCCACCACACCCCGGTAGCTGGCAGGACTACCGCACCTACAGCTCGATCCGAGCTGTGGCCTCCCGTAAGCCACACCCATCTGCTCACGAGCGGGCATGTGGTGTGTTCAGCACATCAGCCAGCACAAAAGGGGAGACCATCATGCATAGATTCACGCACTTATCACTCAGACGGCTTTTATACCTCAACCTATTCGCCGCCATTGCCATGATTGGCGTTGGCATCCCTCTGTGCTATCGGCAACCTGCCGAAGCTGCCCCCGTGGACTGCGCCGACGAGGCGACCACTGGCGTGCCGGAAGCGGAGTGCCTGACGCTGTTCGCGCTCTACGACAGCACCACCGGTCCAGGGTGGTACGACGACACCAATTGGAAGTCAGCGACCGCCGTTGATACATGGTATGGGGTAACCGTCTCCGGCGGGCACATTCAGGGAATCGGCTTGTGGTACAATAATTTGAGTGGCCCCTTGCCAGACCTGTCGGCCCTGACTGAGTTACAGGTTCTCGACCTGTACCACAACCAGTTGACGGGACCCATTCCCGCCCTGCCCGCTTCGCTGCAAACCATCTGGATGTACCAAAACCAGTTGACGGGCAGCATCCCGACCTTGCCTTCATCCCTACTCGACCTCGACCTGCACGACAACCAGTTGACGGGACCCATTCCCGCCCTGCCCGCTTCGCTGCAAGCCCTCGACCTGTACGACAACGGGTTGACAGGCAGCATCCCCGCCCTGCCCGCCTCGCTGGAAGTCCTCTACCTGTCTCACAACCAGTTGACGGGCAGCATTCCCTCTTTGCCCCCCTCACTGCGCGAGCTTTTCCTGAACAACAACCAGTTGGCGGGCAGCATTCCCCCCTTGCCCTCGTCGCTGGAGTACCTCGCTCTGAATTATAATCAGTTAACGGGTAGCATCCCGTCCTTGCCCTCGTCGCTGCGAACCATTCATCTATCTCACAACCAATTGACGGGCAGCATTCCCCCCTTGCCCGC
>JAADYV010000313.1 GCA_010092855.1 Chloroflexota bacterium
ATCACGCCCGTGGCGCTGGAGCGCGGCTCCAAGTTCGCCATCCGCGAAGGCGGTCTGACCGTCGGCGCTGGCGTCATCACCGAAATCCTTAGCGACTAACGAACGACAGTAGAGATTGGCTTCAGCAGCATAGGGGAGCCAGTCTCTCTCAGGTGGCTTCTAACCAACGTAATTTGAAGTCTGAGGAACTATATGGCCAAGCAAAAAATCCGCATCCGGCTAAAAGCGTATGATCACCGCGTATTGGACCAGTCGGCCCAACGCATCGTGGAAACGGCAGAACGGACCGGGGCTCGCGTGGTTGGCCCAGTGCCACTGCCCACCCGGATTGAGCGGTTTACGGTGCGCCGTTCGCCGTTTATCGACAAAGACTCGCAGGAACACTTCGAAATCCGCACGCATAAACGGCTGATCGATGTGTTGGACCCGGATAGCAAAACGATTGACACGCTGATGCGGTTGAACTTACCGGCGGGTGTGGACATCGAGATCAAAATCTAGTCGGCGCCAGGCCGGGAGCACCCGCCCTGACCACAGGGTACTGCTTGCGGGTTGGAGACGGCCTTACTCAAACACGCTAACGGAAGATGCAGGGATGATGTGTGGCTGCATGGTGAGCCAGTCTGCGCCTGTCACACAGTCCCTTGGAGGCAGCATGAAGGGCATCATTGGAAAAAAGGTAGGCATGACCCAGATTTTTGATGACGACGGCCAGGTGATCCCGGTCACCGTCATCCAGGCCGGGCCATGCTATGTAACCCAGATTCGGACCGAGGAAAAAGACGGGTATACGGCAGTGCAGCTTGGCTTCGAAGAACTGCCCGCCAAGCGCAACGGCGACTCACGGTTGACCAAACCCAAACGCGGCCATCTCAACCGGAATGGCATGGACCTACCCGATCTGCGCTATCTGCGCGAGTTCCGGGTGCGGAACGCGACCGATCTGGACGTAGAAGAAGGCCAGATGGTTACCGCTGATGTGTTCGAAACCGGTGACCGGGTAGACGTCGTCGGGACCTCGAAAGGCCGGGGGTATGCTGGTACGGTCAAGCGGCATGGCTTCAACCGCCAGCCCAAGACGCACGGCCAGTCGGACCGCGAACGCGCGCCCGGGTCCATCGGCGCCACCTCCACTCCGGGGCGCGTCTTCAAAGGTACGCGCATGGCCGGGCGCATGGGCAACGACCGGGTCACCATCCAGAATCTGGAAGTGGTCGTGGTAGACGTGGACAAGCATTTGCTCGCCGTGCGGGGATCGGTGCCCGGCGCGAAGGGTGGCATTCTGCTGATCAAGCCAACAGTCAAGCGCCGCCGCGGGTGAGTGAGGAGTCAATAGGATCATGGAAATAACCGTTCACAACATGGCCGGCAACGAAGTGGGCACCATTGAACTGCCAGCCGACATCTTTGAAGTCGAAGTTAACGTCGGGTTGATGCACCAGGCCTATGTACGCCAGATGGCGAACGCCCGCCTGGGCACCCACAAAGTCAAGTCGCGCGGTGAAATCAACCGCACCAAAGCCAAGTGGTACCGTCAGAAAGGGACGGGGCGTGCCCGTCACGGCGCACGGTCAGCCCCCATCTTTGTCGGTGGTGGCGTGGCGCACGGGCCCAAGCCGCGCAGTTATGCCAAGAAGATGCCGCGCAAGATGCGGCGGCAGGCGCTGCGCAGCGCTCTCTCGGCCCTGGCACGCGACGGCCAGCTCATCATCGTCGATGAACTAACCATGGACGAAACCAAGACCAGTGCGATGCGCGCGATGCTGCACAATCTGGTCGGTGAGGAAAAAGCGCTGGTGCTGGTCGCGGATCGCAACGAAGCCGTCGAACGCAGCGTGCGCAACCTGGCCAACGCCCGGACACTGCGCGCCTCCTACCTGAATGTGCGCGACCTGCTCTCGCATGACCGCGTTATCATCCCGCAGGATGCCCTGGAACTGATCCAGGTTCACCTGGGGCCAGAAAACCAGTAAGGAGCGATGCAGAATGCCTAAGAACGAACTCAACCTGTACGACATTCTCATTCGCCCGGTGATCACCGAAAAGTCGCATGAGATGGCCGACATGGACAACAAGTACGTGTTCGAGGTTGACATGCGCGCCAATAAAATCCAGGTGGCCGAAGCGGTCTTCAAGATTTTCGAGGTGGACGTGCTGCGGGTCAACACGATGGTGATGCCGCCCAAGCGCGGACGGCGTGGCCGCAAGTTCTACATTCGCAAGTCAGCCTGGAAGAAAGCCGTTGTAACCGTGCCGCCGGGCCAGAGCATCGGCCTGTTCAATATGTAACGATGGGAATGGGGTTCAGATATCCGCACCTCACGGGGCTAATGAACACCATCAACCAGGAACATTGAGGTAGCTCTATGCCAGTCAAAAAGTATAAGCCCACATCGCCCGGACGCCGGGACATGACGGGCAGCAGTTTTGAAGAGATCACCCGTTCCAAACCGACTCGTGCGCTGTGGCGCGAAAAGCGTCGCCGGGGTGGTCGCAACAATAAGGGGCGGATCACGGTCCGGCACCGTGGCGGCGGCCATAAGCGTCGTTACCGCGTGATCGATTTCCGCCGCAACAAGCACAATATACCTGGGCGAGTGGATTCGATTGAGTACGATCCGAACCGCTCGGCGCGTATCGCCCTGGTGGTGTATGCCGACGGCGAAAAGCGCTACATCATTGCGCCGTTGGGCCTGCGGGTCGGAGATTCGATCATGAGCGGGTCGGAGGCCGACATCCGTGTGGGCAACACACTGCCGATCAAGTCGATCCCGGTCGGTTCGCTCGTGCACAACGTCGAGTTGCAGCCGGGGCGCGGCGGCCAGTTGGCACGTGCAGCAGGCACCTCGGCCCAGTTGTTGGCGAAGGAGGGCACTTATGCCCAGGTGCGTTTGCCCAGCGGCGAAGTGCGCATGATCCACGAGAATTGCATGGCAACGATGGGGCAGGTCGGCAACACCGATCATGGCAACATCAAGCTGGGCAAAGCGGGTCGCCGGCGCTGGATGGGCTGGCGTCCGACCGTGCGCGGAACGGCGCAGGACCCCAAAAGCCACCCGCATGGTGGCGGTGAAGGCCGGTCGCCGATCGGTATGCCCGGTCCCAAGACGCCCTGGGGCAAACCCGCGATGGGTAAGAAGACCCGACGTAACAAGCGCACCGATCAGTTTATTGTTCGTCGACGCGGCAAGCGTCGGTAGTGTGGAGCGGAGACTAGAATGTCGCGTTCACTGAAAAAAGGACCTTTTGTTGAACCGAAACTGCTCCGCAAAGTGGAGCAGATGCGCGAGCGAGGCGATAAGAAAGTCATTCGCACCTGGAGTCGCGCTTCGACAATCTTTCCCCAGATGGTGGGGTTTACGATTGCGGTCCATGATGGTCGTCGTCACGTGCCGATCTACGTCACCGAGAACATGGTGGGGCACAAACTGGGCGAATTCGCGCCCACGCGCACCTATCGGGGCCACCTGCAAGAAAAGAAGAAAAGGTAACCAGGGCAGGTAAAAGACTATGGATGTTCGAGCTAAAGTTCGTTTCCTGCCGATTTCGGCACAAAAACTGCGTCTGGTCTGTGACCAGGTGCGTGGCATGGACGCGGACCAGGCCCTCATCGTGCTCAAGTACATGCCGCACAAAGGTGCCCGGTTCCTGTACAAGCTGATCGAGTCGGCAATCCACAACGCCGAAATGAACTACGAAATGAATCGTACCGACCTGTATATCACACAGGTCCACGCGGACGAAGGCCCCAGCATGAAGCGCGTCAAGGCTGGCGCACGAGGGCGCTATAAACCGCGCACCAAGCGCACCGCCCATCTGACGGTCGTGCTGGCTGAGCATGAGGAGGACCTCATCTATGGGTCGTAAAGTTCACCCTATCGGTTTCCGGCTCAAGATTAACCGTGACTGGTCCGCACGTTGGTTCGCCGAAGGCGACCGCTACCGCGAACTGCTGCAAGAGGACTTTCGCATCCGCCAGTTTGTCGAAAAAGAAGCTGAGCGAGCCGGGGTGGCCGATGTGCAAATTGAGCGTTATCCCAACCAGGTTCAGGTGTCACTGTTCACCGCCAAGCCGGGAATCGTGATCGGGCGCAAGGGCGAAAGTGTCAAGAAACTGCGTCAGGGCCTGGAATCCATCACCGGCAAAAAGGTCAAGGTGGAAGTCGAAGAGATCGAACAGCCCGACCTCAACGCCCGACTGGTAGCCGTCAACATCGCCGGGCAGCTTGACCGGCGTATTGGGCACAGCCGCGCCATGAAGCGCGCAATTGGCCAGGCCATGCGCCAGGGCGCGAAGGGCATCAAAATTCAGGTCAGCGGACGTCTGGCCGGGGCAGAAATGGCCCGCCGCGAATGGCAGATGGAAGGCCAGGTGCCGCGTAACACGCTGCGGTCCTTCATCGACTATGGGACCGCCGAAGCGCTAACCACCTTCGGGCGCATCGGAATCAAGGTCTGGATTTATAAGGGCGAGGTCTTGGAAGAAACACGCAAACCCGAACCCACCGATGTTTATGTGAGTCAATAAGCAGGCCCCCACCACACCAGTGGAGGGTCTGTCTGCTGAGGAGTAGACGACAATGCTAACGCCAAAGCGCGTGAAGTACCGCAAGCAGTTTCGCGGGCGGATGAAAGGCAAAGCCCAACGCGGCAATGTCGTGACGTTCGGTGACTATGGCCTGCAAGCGCTAGAGCCAGCCTGGGTCACCAGCCGCCAGATCGAAGCTGCGCGCCGGGCGATCATGCGTCACATCAAGCGCCGGGGCCGCGTCTGGATTCGCATCTTTCCCGACAAACCCGTCACCAAACGCGCGGCAGAAAGCCGCATGGGTAAGGGTAAAGGCTCCGTTGATCACTACGTAGCCGTGGTGAAGCCGGGACGCATCTTGTTCGAGATGGCTGGTACCGACGAAGAGACGGCCCGCGAAGCGCTGCGTCTGGCCGCCTTCAAGATGCCGCTCAAGGCCAAGTTTATCAAGCGCATCGATCCCATTTCTGGCGAGGAGGTGTCGTAATGCCTTCTGCGGCAGATATCCGGCAGATGACGGACGGCGAGATCGAGCAGGCCCTGCAAGACGCAAAACAGGAAATGTTTAATCTGCGCTTCCAATGGAATATGGGCCAGTTGGAAGACTACAACCGCATCCGCCAACTGAAGAAAGATGTGGCGCGCTACTTGACCATTCAACGCGAGCGCGAACTGGCGGCAGAAGTGGTGGCAGCACTTGCCCAGGAGGAAGCCGATGACGAATAATCGCAAGCGGTTGATTGGCCGCGTTATTCGCAACTCGATGGAAAAAACGGTGGTGGTCGAAGTCGAACGAACCACCCTGCACCGTCTGTACAAAAAGGTCATCAAGACGAGCGCCAAGTATAAGGCCCACGACGAAAGCAACGAGATTCCGGTGGGCGCATTGGTCAAAATCGTGGAGAGCCGCCCGATCAGCAAGACCAAGCGGTGGGCGGTCGAAGAAGTTTTGGAAGTACCAGAACTTCCCGAAGTCTAGGCCGTGTTGACGTATGTACTCAGCGAAAAGCTGATTGCACGTGAAAACGTCAACCCTACCTAGGCCCGAAGTGAGGCACACAAGAACATGATCCAGAACGAATCACGCTTAAAAGTGGCCGACAACACCGGGGCCCGTGAAATTCTGGTCTTCCGGATTCTCGGCGGTTCGAAGCGCCGCTCGGCAACCGTGGGCGACATCGTGATCGCCACCGTCAAGTCCGCCGCCCCGCAGGGATCGGTCAAGAAGAGCGAAATCGTGCGCGCCGTCATCGTGCGCACCGCCAAAGAGTATCGCCGCAGCGACGGGTCCTACATCAAGTTCGATGATAATGCCGCCGTGATCCTGCAAGGCGAAAGCAAAGACCCGCGCGGCACACGCATCTTCGGCCCGGTCGCACGCGAACTGCGCGAAAAAGGGTTTATGAAGATTGTCTCGCTGGCTCCCGAAACGCTGTAGGCGAGATGAGGAGTAAGGTACAATCATGCAGCGAATCAAACGGGGCGACACCGTCGAGGTGATCGCCGGTAAGGACAAAGGGATGCGCGGCGAAGCCCTGCGGGTGATCCCCAAGGAAGACCGGGTGGTTATCGAGCGCGTCAACATCGTCAAGAAACACCAGCGTCCGATGCAGGCGGGCCGGCAGCAAGTTCAGCCCGGCATCATCGAATACGAAGGTGCAATTCACCTGTCAAACGTGATGCTGGTTTGTCCGCAGTGCCGCGAACGGACGCGGGTCGGCTTTCGGACCAACGAAGACGGCTTTAAGGTCCGCGTCTGCCGTAAGTGCGGCGAAGACATCGACTGAGGTAAAGCAGCATGGCAAGCAATCAAGTGCGGGAGCGCTATGTCAACGACGTAGCGCCAGCCCTGATGGAAGAATTTGCGTACAAAAGCCCGATGCAGGTGCCCCGCGTCAAGAAGATCGTGGTCAACATCGGTGTCGGCGAGGCCCTGGACAACGCCAAAGCGCTCGATGCAGCAGTAGAAGACATGCGCATCATCACCGGCCAACAGCCGGTCATCACCAAGGCCAAGAAAAGCATCGCCGCGTTTAAGCTGCGTGAGGGCCGGTCCATCGGCGTCAAGGTGGACCTGCGCGGCGAGCGGATGTGGGCGCTGCTGGATCGCTTGATGAACGTGGCCCTGCCGCGTACCCGGGACTTCAGCGGCATCAACCCCGATTCGTTCGACGGGCGTGGCAACTACACCCTGGGCATCCGGGAGCAGTTGCTGTTCCCCGAAATCGAATACGACAAGATCGACAAGGTGCGCGGGATGGAAGTGACGATTGTGACATCCGCCCAGACCGACGAAGAAGGTCGGCGTCTGCTAGACCTGCTGGGTATGCCGTTCCGCGAGTATTAGGCAGCAGGCTGTAGGTAGTAGGTTGCAAAAGGGAAGGTGACGAAGAATGGCTAAGAAGTCTATGGTAGCCCGCGAAACCAAGCGCAAGTACAAAGTGCGCGTTCGCAATCGCTGCCAGTATATTGATCCGAATTCGGGCAAGATTTGTGGCCGCCCACGGGGCTATATGCGCCGCTTTGGTCTGTGCCGTATCCACTTCCGGGAATTGGCCCTACAAGGCAAAATTCCGGGCGTGGTGAAATCTAGCTGGTAGCGGACGGGGAGCAAACCATGATCAATGATCCCATCGCCGATATGTTGACGCGCATTCGTAATGCGCTGTTGGCAGGGCACGCTACTGTCGCAATCCCACATTCCAAGATGAAGGTGGCGATTGCCAAAATCCTGGTGGACGAAGGGTATGTCGAAGAGATGGCTGTCTCGGGTGAGGCCCCCTTCGAGGCGATCACGATCAAGCTGAAGTATTGGGGCAAACGGCGCGAACGGCGTCCGGTGATCTCTAATCTCCAGCGCGTGAGCAAGCCAGGCCGCCGCATTTACGTCGGCAAAGACGAGATTCCCTGGGTGTTGAGCGGGATGGGTATCGCCATCTTGACCACACCACAGGGGGTGATGACTGGCCAGCAAGCTCGCCGGCAAGGACTTGGGGGCGAGGTGCTCTGTTACATCTGGTAGCGTTACACACGAGCGCCGAGTTTACGCTTGCAGGAGTGACGAGTGCCAGTAGAGAATCTGGGCGAGGCGCGCGAGGGTCCAGCCTCTAGTCTTCGCCCAGAGGGTCTACACCTCACTCTAGCTCCTACCAGGTCCTGACACTTTATCGTTCAGGTACCAAAGGAAGGACAAACACCGTGTCGAGAATTGGTAAACAACCAGTTCCCATCCCGGACAAAGTACAGGTCACCATTGACGGCAGCGCTGTCACTGTCAAGGGACCTAAAGGGGAACTGTACCATAAGTTTCCGGTAGACATGATGATCAAGCAGGAAGACAACCAGGTCATCGTGACCCGACCCACCGACCAGCGGCATCACCGGGCGCTGCACGGCATGACACGCGCCCTGATCGCCAACATGGTGCCCGGCGTCAGCGAAGGCTTTGAGAAGGTGCTGACCATCGAGGGCGTCGGTTACCGGGCCGAGATGGAAGGCAAAACGTTGGTCATGCACGTCGGCTTTTCGCACCCTGTCCCGGTCGAGCCGCCCCAGGATGTCACGTTCGTGGTCGAAGAACGCGGTCGCTTGGTGCGCATCCAGGGCATCGACAAGCAGGTGGTTGGCGAGCTAGCGGCCAACATCCGCAAGCTGCGGCCCCCGGAACCCTACAAGGGCAAAGGGGTGCACTACCAGGGTGAATACGTCCGTCGTAAGGCCGGCAAGGCGGGTAAGGTTGGTTAGGAGTAAGTCATGAGTGAAAAAGGCCATATTGCACGCAAACGCCGCCACCGCCGCGTTCGGGCCAAGATTTCGGGCACCCCCGAACGGCCACGCCTGAATGTCTATCGCAGCCTGAATAACATCTATGCGCAGGTGATCGACGATATCGCAGGCCATACGCTGGTGTCGGCCTCGACTATTGACCGTGAACTGCGCGGCCAGGTCGAAGGCAAGAGCAAACAAGAAGTCGCCAAGATGGTCGGTGAGCTGGTCGCCCGACGCGCCCAGGATGCGGGTATCAAAACCGTGGTCTTCGACCGGGGTGGTTACAAGTATCATGGCCGTGTCAAAGCCGTCGCCGATGGCGCGCGCGAAGCCGGGCTAGAATTTTAGGGTTTGGAGAGAACCATGGGCAGACGAGAATCCAGGCGCGATGAAGAACGCGACGAACTCGATGAGCGCGTAATCGATATCACCCGTGTGGCCAAGGTGGTCAAGGGTGGGCGTCGCTTCGCCTTTCGTGCCGTTGTAGTCGTCGGTGACAACAAGGGACAGGTTGGCATCGGCATTGGCAAAGCGCGCGGCGTACCGGACGCCATTCGCAAAGCGTCCGAACGCGCGCGGCGCGACATGTCCCACGTTTCGCTGTCGGGCACCACCATCCCACACGAAATTACCTACAAGCGCGGCGGCGCAGTGGTCATGCTCAAACCGGCGTCGCCCGGTACGGGGGTCATCGCGGGCGGTGGCGTGCGTGCCGTGCTGGAAACGGCTGGTGTGCGCGATATTCTGAGCAAGAGCCAGGGCAGCCCCAACATCCTCAACGTTGCGCACGCAACGGTCGAGGCCCTACGCGATCTCAACGACGTCAAAGAACTGGCCGCGATGCGCGGGAAAGACCCCGCCGATCTCAAGCCGTTCTGGATGCGGGGGAGGGAACAGCGTGAGCAATAAGCAACTGCGCATCACCCTGGTGAAAAGCCCGATTGGGTATAATAAGCGCCAAAAAGGAACAGTGGCGGCGTTGGGCCTCAAGCGCCTGCACGCCAGCGTGATCCAACCCGATACCCCGCCGATTCGTGGCATGATCAATAAGGTCAGCCACCTGGTCCAGGTAGAGGAAGTTGACGCATGAAGTTACACGAACTACGCCCAGATGAAGGGGCGACCAAAAAACGCAAGCGGGTCGGACGTGGTATCAGCGCCGGGCAGGGTAAAACGGCTGGTCGCGGTACCAAAGGCCAGGGCGCGCGCAGCGGTGGCGGCAAGGGCCTGTACTTCGAGGGTGGCCAGTTGCCACTGGTCCGCCGTCTGCCGTTCAAGCGCGGGTTCACCAACATCTTCCGGGTAGAATACCAGGAAGTGAACCTGGACGATCTGGCGCGCGTGTTCCAGGCGGGCGACGACGTGACTCCCGAAACGCTTAAGGCCAAGCGCCTGATCAAAAAAGCGGACGAGCCGGTGGTCATCTTGGGACGCGGTGAGCTGGAAATTGCGCTGACCGTGCACGCCCACCGTTTCTCCAAGAGCGCCCAGGAAAAGATCGAAAAAGCGGGCGGCAAGACCAACAAGCTGGAGCTGCTCTTGACCGGCGCGCGCGCCACCGTCAAGAAGCTGCGCAAAGACCAGCTCGCCAAATACCTGCAAGAGCAGGGCACTGAGCAATCAAACTAGCACTACAACCGGGCCGGGTGTGGGTCGCACTGCACCCGGCACGCCTGGTTGTGGCATGTGAACTTAGAAAAAGGACAAATACACCATGCTTGAGGCGCTGCGGAATGCATTCAGGCTGCCCGACCTGCGGCGGAAGATGCTATACACCGGCCTGATTCTGATCATCTACCAGTTTGCCGCACATGTAACGGTGCCTGGTGTGAACAGGTCGGTGCTGGATCAACTGTTTTCAGACGATGAAGCAGGTTTCCTGAGCGTGCTCAACCTGTTGTCTGGCGGGGCAGTGTCCAACTTTAGCGTGATCGCCAACGGTGTGTACCCGTACATCACGGCCTCGATTATCTTGCAGTTGCTGGTTCCCATCATCCCCCGCCTGGAAGCTATCTCGAAAGAACCCGGCGGGCGCGAGAAGATCAACCAGTTCACCTACTACCTGGCGATCCCGATGGCGGCGCTGCAATCTATCGGCCAGATCAACATCTTTGAGAGCCAGCTTAACACCACTGAGCCACTGATCAATGGATTTGGCTTCAACTTCAGCGGCGGGGATAGCATTCTCACGACGACATCGGTCATCGTGACCATGACCGCCGGAACAATGTTCGCCATCTGGCTGGGTGAATTGATCTCCGAGCAGGGGATCGGCAATGGTATCTCGATCATCATCTTCGCGGGTATCGTGGCAAATGTACCGGCCAACCTGTACCGTACACTCCAGACCCACTTCATCTTCAACCTGGTTTCCTTCGCCGCGCTGACCCTCATCACTGTGGTGGTCATCGTGATCATTCAGGAGGGCACCCGGCGTATACCCGTCCAATACGGCAAACGGGTACGCGGGCGCAAGATGTATGGTGGCGGGGCTACGCACGTGCCGCTCAAAGTTAACACCGCCGGCATGATCCCGCTCATCTTCGCCCAGTCCATCGTGACGTTCCCGGCGATTGTCGCGGGGTTCTTCAGCGGCAACACTGCCGTTCGCATCCAGGACACCTTTGGTAACCAGCAGGGATTCATCTACTGGTTCGTCTACTTCTGGCTGGTGGTGGGGTTCACCTACTTCTACACCGGAGTGATGATCCAGAACCAGGCCCTGGCCGAAACGCTGCAAAAGAACGGCGGGTTTATCCCCGGCATTCGGCCTGGTCGCCGCACACAGGAATACATCAACCGCATTGTCAACCGGATCACGATGGTGGGCGCGGTCTTCCTCGGCGCGGTGGCCGTGCTGCCTGGTGTGATGCAGGTCATCCAGCGCATCGTATTGGGCCAGGCTGCCGGTGGCGGTAATCCCAACCCGGCGCTCGTCATCAGCAGCGCGGGCCTGATCATCGTGGTCGGCGTGGTGATCGACACTATGCGTCAACTCGAGGCCCAGTTGCTCATGCGCAACTACGACGGCTTCATGCGCTAGAAGCTCGAATACCAGAGTACCAATCGAAAGAACGGAGGGTGCGTTGCCATGGTGATGCGCCCTCCAGACAAACGTACAGAAAGTTATCATGCCTGTCAGTCCGAAAACGCCGCAAGAGATCATGGTGATGCGCGAAGCAGGCCGCATCACGGCGCTGGCCCTGCAAGCCATGCGTGAGGCCGTGCGCCCCGGTATCAGCACCCAGGAACTGGACGAGATCGCAGCGGAGGTGCTGCGCCAACATCATGCAACAGCGGCCTTTCTGGGCTACCCACCCGGCGGCCCACATCCCTTCCCGGCGACCATCACCGCCTCGATCAACAACGAGTTGGTGCATGGCATCCCGCGCCCGGATCGCGTGTTACAAGAGGGCGACATCGTCAGCCTGGACTGCGGCGCGGTGTATGAAGGATTTGTCGGTGATTCGGCATTTACAATGGGAGTGGGGCAGGTATCCGACGAAGCCCAGCGACTGATGGACGTGACCGAAGAAGCGCTCGCTATTGGCATCGACCGGGCACGCGCCGGAAACGAAACGCGCGACATCTCGCTGGCCGTGCAGAAATTCGTGGAAAAGCATGGTTTCAGCGTGGTGCGCGAATACACCGGTCACGGGGTAGGCCGCAGTATGCATGAGGATCTGCAAATCCCCAACTGGTGGCCTGCCGGTCGCCAGCGTCGACGGGGATTCCGCAGCGAGCCATTGCTGCCTGGTTATACCTTTGCACTGGAGCCGATGGTCAACATTGGGCAACCCGACACCAAAGTGCTGGACGATCACTGGACGGTTGTTACACGCGATGGCTCGTTGTGTGCCCACTTTGAGCACACCATCGCGGTCACGCCCGAAGGCCCGCCCATGATCTTAACGGCGCTGTAAATACGTCGTTGCGCCCGTTCAATGGTAAGAAAGTTAGCGCACGCGAAGTTAACCCTAGTCAATGGCGCAGCTTTTCGATAAAATATCAATTCCGTTCGGCGAACTTACCACGCCGCAGTACGAGGAGATTACGGTTTTATGGCACGTATCGAGGGTGTAGACCTGCCGCGCAACAAGCGCGTTGAGGTTGCGCTGACCTATATCTACGGCATCGGATCGACCCGCAGCAAGACGATCCTGGAAACGACGGGCGTCAGCCCAGACACGCGCGTCCGGGACCTCACCGAAGCGGAAGTTCAATCCCTGCGCGAACAGGTCGGCAATTTCCGCGTGGAAGGTGAGTTGCGCCGCGAAGTCCAGATGAATATCAAGCGCCTGATCGAAATTGGCAGCTATCGCGGGCTGCGTCATCGCCGCAACCTGCCAGTGCACGGTCAGCGCACGAAGACCAATGCGCGCACCCGTAAGGGCCCGAAAAAGACGGTGGCCGGACGTGGCCGGCGGCGCGGCGCGAAGAAGAAATAAACTCTGTTCGCTTGGGGTTGTGCAGCGGGCACAGAGGTAACACGGCACCATCGATGGTGAAAAGAGCAGCCGAATGGAGCCGTGTTATAGTGTTGCCCTGGCCAATTCGCCAAGACAAGATGCTAGGAGATAGGGAAACCGATGGGACGGAGTCGTAGAGGCCACGTCGTGGGCCAAAGAGAGCAAAAAAGAATATCCCTTACGGCCAGGCGCACATCTACGCGACATTCAATAACACGATTGTGTCGATGAGCGACCAGCAGGGCAACGTCGTTGCCTGGGCCAGCGCCGGTACCGCCGGGTTCAAGGGCAGCCGCAAGAGCACGCCCTATGCCGCCCGGATGGTGGCTCAGCAAGCCTCTGAGAAGGCCAAAGAGCACGGCATGCAGGAAGTCGATGTGTTTGTGAAGGGGCCGGGTCCGGGCCGTGAGGCCGCGATCCGGGCGATTCAAGCGGGTGGGTTGAAAGTGCGTTCGATCACCGACGTTACTCCCATCCCGCACAACGGGGTGCGCCCCCCCAAGAAACGGCGCGTCTAGGCCGTGTTGACATCTGTACTCAGCAAAAGGCTGATGTCAGATGAAAATATCAACACTGCCAAGTTTCTTATCCAATCGCAAAGACGAGTGGTGTAAACACACTTGTCCGCCAGTGTGGAGGAAGCCATAACCAATGGCACGTTATACCGGACCAGTCTGTAAGTTGTGCCGCCGCGAAGGGGAAAAACTGTTCCTCAAGGGCGCGCGGTGTCTCTCCGAAAAATGCTCGGTAAGCCGCCGGGCCTACCCGCCTGGGCAGCACGGTAAAGACGCCCAGTTCAAGCGTGGGCGTGGTTCCGACTACGCGCTCCAGCTCCGTGAAAAACAGAAGGCGCGCCGCGTGTATGGCGTGTTGGAACGCCAGTTCCGGCGCTATTTCCGCGAAGCGCTGCGCCGCCCCGGGCTGACCGGCTCCAATTTGCTGTGCTTGCTGGAAACCCGCCTGGACAACGTCGTTTATCGCCTGGGATGGGCCGACTCGCGCAACCACGCGCGCCAGCTTGTCCAGCACGGGCACATTTCGGTCAATGGTCGCCGCACCAACGTTCCGTCCTACCTGGTGCGCCCCGGCGACGAGATTACAGTGCGTGAAGAAAGCCGCAGCCGCAAGTACTTCAAGGAATTGCGTTCGTACATTGATGACCGGCCCCCGGCCCCCGAATGGCTGTCGATGGACCTGGGCACGATGACGGGCACCATTTCGCGTGATCCTGAGCGCCGCGATATCGACCTGCCCATGAACGAGCAGTTGATCGTTGAGTACTACTCCCGCTAATGTGGAATCGCAAGTTTGATAGTGTGGAAGAAGGAGGGGGGCGTGGTTACGAATAACATGGTGTTGCCCAAAATTGAAGGGGATGCAACGTCGCAGCGGTATGGGCGCTTCATCATCAGCCCCCTGGAACAAGGGTATGGGATTACGGTCGGCAATGCGCTGCGACGGGTGCTCCTGTCGTCGCTGCCGGGTGCCGCCGTTACATCCGTCCGGGTATCGGGTGTGCATCACGAGTTTTCGGCCATTCCCAACGTGCGCGAAGACATGACGCAGCTCATCTTGCAGGTTAAGCAGTTGCGTCTCAAGCTCTACGACACGGAATCGGCCCGTCTGCGGCTGGAAATGCATGGCGAGGGAACCGTCACGGCGGCTGACATTTTGTGCCCGCCAGAGGTTGAGCTCATCAACCCTGACCTGTACTTGTTCACCGCCGACAACGACGATGCCGAACTCGAAGTCGAGTTCACGGTGCAGAGCGGGCGTGGCTTTTCGACTGCTGAAGAGCGCGGTCGGCTGCCGATTGGCGAGCTGCCGGTTGATGCGATTTACAGCCCCATCAAGCGTGTAAACTACGATGTAGAACGCGCGCGCGTCGGCCAGCGCACCAACTACGACAAGCTTATCCTCGAAATCTGGACTGATGGCACCATCCGCCCAGAAGAAGCGATGAGCCAGGCTGCCGAAATCCTGATGAAGCACCTGATCATCATCGCTGGGGTGAGCGAAGAATCGCTGATGCCGCCCGTCGAAGAAGTGGTAGAGCCAGACCCCAATGCCCTGCCGCCAGAAACGTATGAAACGCCCATCGAAGCGCTGGACTTGAGCGTGCGGGTGTTCAACTCGCTCAAGCGCACCGGCATCACCAACGTCGGCGAAGTGCTGGAGATGCTGGATCGCGGTCCCGATGCGATGCTGGCGATCCGCAACTTTGGCGAAAAGTCGCTTGACGAACTGGTGGTCCGGCTCAAAGAGAAGAACTATTTGCCGGAAGAACACGATTTCTTCACCGGCAGCACGACGACTAGCTGATAGCAAGGACATTCGCCGTTATGCGACACAAAGTAGCAGGGAAAAGGCTCGGGCGGTCAAAGGGACATCGTATCGCGCTACGGCGCAACCTGATCAACAGCCTGCTCCGCCACGAGCGCATCAGAACCACGGAGGCCAAAGCACGCGCCATCCGGGGTGAATCGGAAAAAATGATCACCATCGCCAAGCGCGCGCTGGCACACGAAGACCAGAATCGTGCCGTACACGCCCGGCGTCTGTTGATGGCCCGGTTGAACAACAAAGAGATAGTGGCCAAAGTGTTTGACGAGCTGGCACCGCGCTATGAAGCGCGCCCCGGCGGTTACACCCGCATGTACAAGCTGGAGCCGCGCAAGGGTGATGCGGCGCGGATGGTGCTGCTCGAACTGGTTGACCGCGAGGAAGAATAGCGTGTGACCGCGCGCGCGACCCGCTACCGGGGGGTGTTGGCCTACGATGGCACCGACTATTACGGTTTCCAACGCCAGGCCGGGAACACCCCCACGATCCAGGGCGCGGTCGAAGCTGCGTTACAGCAGATCACCGGCCAGCCGATCACGGTTGTGGGAGCCGGGCGCACCGACAGTGGTGTGCACGCCACCGGGCAGGTCATCGCATTTGATGTGGCCTGGCGGCACACGCCAGCGGACTTATGGCGCGCAATCAACGCCACGCTACCCGGTAGCATTGCACTGCAAACATGCGAATCGGCCCCGGCAGATTTTCATCCGCGGTTTGACGCGCGCAGCCGTGCTTACGAGTATACATTGTACGTTGCCCTTGTGCGGCAGCCGCTGTTGAACCGGCAGACCTGGCACGTGCCCTTTAAAAACCCGCTCGATGTGACCGCCATGCAGCAGGCTTCTGGTCTGCTGCGGGGTACGCACGACTTTGCCAGTTTTGGCCAGCCGCCGCAAGGTGACAACACCGTGCGCGAGGTGCTGCGCTCTGAAATCACCGTACTGGCTATGTCCGGCGGCCAGAAACTACGGTACACTATCGAAGCCAATGCGTTTTTATACCGGATGGTGCGGCGTATCATTGGGACGCTGACCCAAGTTGGTGCCGGAAAACTCTCAATAGCCGAGTTCGAAGCCGCCTTCCACGCAGCCGATAACACCAGGGGGAGCCAGACCGCGCCTCCACACGGGCTGTGTTTGACAGAAGTAACGTTTAACGAGCGGGGAGACGCCCGCTAGAGCATGGATTATCGGACATATGAAGATCAAAACCTATACACCCAAGCCAGAAGACATCGAGCGCGAATGGTTTGTGGTGGATGCCAAAGATAAAACCCTGGGGCGTCTCGCCACTCAAATTGCAACCATTCTGCGCGGCAAGCACAAGCCGATCTTTTCGCCGCACGTTGACGTGGGCGACTTTGTGATCGTGCTCAACTGCGACCAGATTCGCGTGACGGGTCGCAAGCTCGACCAGAAAAAGTACTATCGCCACTCCGGGTATCCGGGCGGGCTGACAACTATCACGCTGCGCCAGCAATTGGAGAAACACCCCGAGCGTGTGCTGCACGCTGCTGTGCGCGGGATGCTGCCCAAGAACAAGCTGGGCCGCAAGATGATCAAGAAGCTCAAACTCTACACAACCGATACGCATCCGCACGAGGCTCAAAAGCCGAAAGTGCTCGACATAGAGGGACGCTAAGTCTATGGCTGAACAGTATTATGAAGGAATCGGGCGGCGCAAGCGGGCAACAGCCCGTGTGCGGCTGTGGACCGGGGGCGATGGCACGATGGTAGTCAACGACATGCCTGGTGCTGACTACCTGTGCCGTGAAGGTGATCTGGCCCTGGCTACTGAACCGCTGCGCGCTGTCGGGCAGGAAAAAGTCTACAACGTGACTGTCAAAGTTTCGGGCGGTGGCCCTTCCGGTCAGCGCGACGCCATCCAGCTTGGCATGGCACGAGCGCTGCTCAAGATTGAACCGGAATGGCGCAATGTGCTGCGCCAGGGCAATTTCCTCTCGCGCGATCCGCGCATCAAAGAGCGCAAGAAGCCCGGTCTCAAGCGTGCACGTAAGGCCCCGACCTATACCAAGCGTTAGGTCCCGGACTCATTCCAGGATGATAACCAACACAGGCAACCTCTCTCGTCAGAGGTTTGTCTGTTTTTGTGTTGCGAACAAAACGTGGGGAATTGACTATGCAACTCCTTAAGACGTTGTCCCATCTCGAACCAGCGCTGCGGGCGCTGGGGCTGGCAGATTCGGCGGGATTACAACTCTACCAGGCCCGCCATCTGAGCACATTCCACCATCCACCGTTTAACCCCGATCTACCCGTGCTCGTGGCGCTGGAAGCAGGGGTTGACATGGCGCAGATCGGGCGCGTGTTGCTCAACCAATACGCCGCCGAACACCCGCTGCATCTGGTTTCGGCGAACGCTCCGGAAGAAGTGACCGCACTGACGGTAGGTGACATGGCAGAAATCGACGCCTCGCCGAAGTGGAATGCGCTGATAGTGCATCCCTTATCGCAGGCTGGCAGCTTCGAGCGGTTTCAGGAGACCATCGCCCACCTGCGCGCGCCGGAAGGTTGCCCCTGGGATCGCAAACAAACCCATACCTCGCTGCGCCCCTACCTGCTGGAAGAAACCTACGAAGTGCTCGATGCGCTGGACAGCGGCAACAGCCAGGCTCTGCGCGAAGAACTGGGCGACTTGCTGCTGCAAATCGTGCTGCACAGCCAGATTGCCGTAGACGAGGGTACATTCCGCATGACGGACATTATCGCCGCAATCAACGCCAAGCTTGTCCACCGCCATCCACACGTCTGGGGTGATGTGCAAGTGGACGATGAAGAGGACGTCAAAAGCAACTGGGACAAACTCAAGCAGCAGGAGAAAAACGATACCCGGCAATCCCGCCTGGACGGTGTTCCCAAGTCATTACCGGCGCTGTCGCAGGCATTCAGCTACCAGGACCGGGCCGCGCGCGTTAACTTCGACTGGGAAACCATTGACCCTGTCCTGGCCAAAGTCCAGGAGGAAATCGACGAGTTGCTGTCTGCACCAGACGAAAAAGCTCGCGCCCAGGAAGCGGGTGATTTGCTGTTTGCCGTGGTGAACCTAGCGCGCTGGTTGGATGTGGAACCGGAGTCGGCGCTGCGCGGGACCAATGCGCGCTTTTACCAACGGTTCCATTATATCGAGCAGCAGGCGGCAGCACAGGGGCGCGAAGTCAGCGACATGTCATTGGCGGAAATGGATACGCTGTGGGATGCGGCCAAAGCCAATGGACTATAGCCGGTGCATCTGCCTGGACAACACAAGTTTTTCGCAGCACTAACTATGCAGATAACACAGGAGCCTCGCGCGGAGGCTCCTGCTGATTCTAGCGTAGAGATTGTTTGGTAGTGACTCGGATTACTCCAGGCCGCTGGCCAGGTCTGGGATGAACAA